>CALPLN020000048.1 GCA_943324415.2 Sediminibacterium ginsengisoli
AAGGATCATAATACACATAAGGCCAACCGCAATCATCCCCTTCTTTTACTTCATACATTGTTTCTGCAGGCAATTCGGCATTTTGCGCATCAGTATACATGGCTGGATAAAAAGTATTCAGCTGGTCACGTCCATGTTGTGTGACAAATAAACTATTGGTGGTATTGTTCCAATCTAAACCAATTACGTTTCTCAATCCAGTAGCGTATCTCTTACCTTCTGCATAAGATTGATTTTCTTTACTGCCATCAAACTGCCAAATTCCACCAGCAGAATCTAAAATTGGACAAGGCATCATACCCTTTGACCCAACTGATCGGTCTTTTTCCTGACAAGCATTTGAGTAAGCACCGATGTTTACATAAATATTGCCTTTAGGATCTAATGTGATTGACTTTGAAGCATGCTGTCTTCTGCTATGCAAGTTTTTAATGATTGTCTTAGGTGAAGTTGGATTTATAACATCCCCTTTTGCATCCAATTGATATAAGTATACTGCGTCATCAGAACTGGCGTACAATTGATTTCCTTTGACATAAATGCCGGTACCCCCATAGTTTCCCCAGCCACTTAATTTCTCTGCAATGCCATCTCCATTGGCATCTTCCATTCGAACAATCGATTGACCTGCTTTATTAGGGTAATTCAACTTGGCAAATAAAACGCCTTTGTCATTGATCGAAATATGTCTTGCCGCTCCAATCTGATCTGCGAACAAGGTGGCAGAAAATCCAGCAGGTAATTTCAATCCTGCATTTTCTTGAGCCTGTGCTGTGAAAGCAAAAGCACAAACCATCAATAGTGAACTTAATTTATACATAAAATTGATTTTATTTTTTTAGTTTAATTGATTCTTTAAGCTTCGAATGTTTCTGTAATCCATTGATACATGGCATCCACTAAAGCAGTATTTTCTTGTTCAGTTCCTACTGTAATCCTAAGACTGTCTTCACATAGTTCTAATGAAGAACGGTCTCTTACAATGATTCCCTGCGACAACAAGTATGTATAGAGCTTTCTTGCATGTGGTATTTTTACAAAAAGGAAGTTCGTATCTGAAGGGAATACTTTAATCACATGTGGCATCGAAGCAATGACTTCTGCTAAGGCAATACGCATATCAACTAGCAATTGAATCATGTCATTCACTTGACCCACTTCTTCCAATGCCTGTAATGCCAATTCTTGCGTAACAATATTGATATTATAAGGTGCTTTTACCTTATTCATATACCCAATGATTTCGGGGCTTGCAAAACACATACCCAATCTCAACCCAGCCAATCCCCATGCTTTACTTAAAGTTTGTAAAACAACTAAATTAGGATAGTCGATCAATGATTGTACGAATGACTTTTGCTTTGAAAAATTTATATACGCTTCGTCCACCACTACAATGCCATCAAAATGATTTAAGATGGTTTCAATATCAATTCGGTCTAAAGAATTTCCTGTTGGATTATTTGGTGAACAAATCCAGATGATTTTAGTATTTGTATCTACGAGTTGTTCAATATGTGCCACATTTAACTGATAGTCTGGCAACAATGGCGCTTTTAGAATAGCAATATCATTGATATTGGCGCTCACTTCGTACATGGGATAGGTTGGAGGGCAAATGATGATATTGTCTTTACCTGGCTCACAAAAAGTTCTAAATAAAATATCGATACATTCGTCGCTTCCGTTTCCTAAAAATATTTGATTGGCCTCAATTTGCTTTACAAAAGCCATTTTCTCTTTTACTTTCAATTGGTATGGATCGGGGTAACGATTGTACCATTTAGTCAATGGAGACCCAAGGCTATTCTCATTGGCATCTAATAAAATTTTCGCCTCACCGGTATATTCATCTTTTGCCGAGGAATAAGGCTTTAAGGTTTTAATATTTGGCCTTACTACTTTATCTAATTCAAATGCCATAGTTCAAATTTTATTTCGTCCTTAAAATTACATCTTTGATTCAATTTCTTTCACTCTAATTGCAACTGCTTGAGCATGTGCGACCAATTGTTCCCCTTCCGCCATGTGAATCACCGTTTGGGCTATATTTTTAAGGCCTGTTTCCGTCAATTGCTGGAAAGTGATTTTTTTCACAAAACTATCTACACTCACACCGCTATAGGCTTTTGCATGTCCATTTGTGGGCAATGTATGGTTGGTTCCACTAGCGTAATCCCCCACAGATTCTGGAGAATAATTGCCAATAAAGACAGAACCTGCGTTGATGATTTTTTCTGCCACCACCAATGCATTGTCAATAGACAAAATAAGGTGCTCAGGCGCATAGGCATTGATCAACTGAATGGCATCTTCTCTTTGTGCAACAACGATGGCTTTAGAATGGTCTAATGCTTTTATTGCGAATGCTTGTCTTGGTAATTCAACCAATTGTTTTTCCAATTCCGACTGCACTTGATCTACAATCGCTTTGCTATTCGCAATCAATAAAACCTGACTGTCTACCCCATGTTCAGCTTGTGACAATAAATCAGCAGCAACAAAGGCTGGCACTGCAGTTTCATCTGCATATACACAAACTTCACTAGGACCAGCTGGCATATCTATAGCCACTCCCTGTTGTTGTATTAATTGTTTTGCAGCAGTGACATATTGATTACCTGGACCAAAAATTTTGTACACTTGAGGGACGGATTCCGTCCCATATGCCATAGCTGCGATCGCCTGCACACCACCAATGGTAAATATTTTTTGGATACCCACTAGATTTGCTGCATAAAGAATTGCAGGATCAACTGTTCCATCTGCTCTTGGAGGCGTACATAAAATCACCTCCTTGCAACCAGCCAATTTCGCTGGAATACCCAACATCAAGACAGTTGAAAATAAAGGAGCAGTTCCTCCTGGAATATAGATGCCCACTTTTTCGATTCCAACCGCTTTTCTCCAACACCATACCCCAGGCATGGTTTCTATTTTTTCTTCCTTCTTTAACTGGGCTTGATGAAAGATCTCAATATTGACTTTGGCCGATTGTATGGCCGTTTTAAGTGCAGCGCTGACCAGTTGATCTGCCTGACTTATGGCGGAAGCATCAATGGCAATAGTTTGTAAATTTACTTTATCAAACTCCGCACTAAATCTAAATAAAGCAGTATCCCCTTCTTTGGAGACTGCGTCTAAAATTGTTTGCACTTTTGGCAACAATAAAGCTGCATCGAAATTAGGACGCTTCAGCAACGCTTCCCAGTCCTGCTTAATTGGCTCTTCAAATACTTGCATCTTATAAAATCATTTTTTCAATAGGCACCACCAAAATACCTTCGGCACCTACTGCTTTTAATTGTTCAATTAAATTCCAAAAATCTGCTTCTTCAATCACCGTATGAACGCTACTCCATCCCTCTGTAGCCAATGGAATAATGGTTGGACTTTTCATGCCAGGAAGTATCGCAATTATTTTATCTAATTGTGCATTCGGCGCATTCAATAAAACATATTTATTCTTCTTGGCTTTTTTTACCGATTCCATTCGGAATAATAAGCGCTCTAAGATACTGACCAATTCCGCTGGGAGGTTATTTCGTTTAACTAAAACCGCTTGTGAGTTTAAAATCGTTTCTGCTTCTTTCAAACCATTCATGAATAAGGTAGATCCGCTACTTACTAAATCACAAACCACGTCGGCTAATCCAATTCCAGGAGCAATCTCTACACTGCCGCTAATTTCATGAATTTCTGCAGTGACTTGATGCTGATCAAGGTATTTCTGAACCAACACCGGGTAGCTTGTTGCAATTTTTTTACCCGCTAAAAATTGTGGACCAGTGAACTCCTCGCCTTTTCTAACCGCAAAACTCAATCTGCATTTACCAAAACCAAGTTCGTAAGCGACTTCTACTTTTTTGGCTTTTTCATACACTACATTTTCACCAACAAAACCAATATCCGCAACGCCATCTTGAACATACTGTGGGATATCGTCATCTCTTAAAAAGAAGACCTCTATAGGAAAGTTACTCGCATCCGTTTTTAGTTTATTCACTCCATTACTGATATCAATGCCGCATTCCTTTAAAAGACGCATTGAATCTTCGTTTAATCTGCCTGATTTTTGAATCGCTAATTTTAATCTCATATACCTTCTTTTATAAAAATTAAAAGGGCTTACTATTTAGTAAGCCCTTTGTTTAATATTGATACATACCAACATTTACAGCTTACCTATTAGATAGCAGATGAAAATGATGGATATGGTTGTTTAATAACATGTGGCAAATTTACGCCGCTTTTGTAAAATCCCCAACTAAAACAGCATAAAAAACATAATTTAGCGCTTGCTTTAACCCCTTTTAGAGCGCAATAGCTGTTTAATAGACTAAGATTTGCGATCCTTTGAGACGATGTCGGTCAATCTGGGAGTCAAACAACCATATCAATCATTCTTTTATGAAAATAGTAAAACACCTTCTTTTCGTCGGCCTAATGTTGACAAGTGGTTTTTCAAAAGCACAATATTTAAATTTATTAGTTGGAACCTACACGCAAAAAGGAAGCAAGGGAATCTATCTCTATCAATTAGATACATTGAACGGGCAACTTAAGGCAATCAGCCATACAGACTTCGTGTCTAATCCATCCTATCTGGCCATCTCAAAGGACAAGCAATATGTCTATGCAGTAAATGAAGATGAGGAAGGCAGTGTTAGTGCGTTTTCTTTGAATACGCAAAAAAACAAATTGCAATTTTTAAATCAAGTGTTCACCAAGGGCGCACATCCATGTCATATTAGTATTAGCCCAGATGAAAAAAATATTTTTGTGTCAAATTATACCGGTGGAAGTTTAACTAGTTTTTACAAATTTGCGGATGGACGAATCTCCAATGCACAACAATTTATTCAGCACGAAGGATCAAGTATGCATCCAACAAGACAAACAAAAGCGCATGTGCATGGAAGTTTTTTTAGTCCCAATGGGAAGTACCTTCTGGTAAATGACCTAGGTATTGATCAAACAAAAATATATCCTTACCAATTGACTTCAAATCCTCCTCTAAAAGCAGCAGCACAAGTTATTCAAGCCAATCCAGGCGATGGTCCAAGACATTTGAGCTTCTCGAAAAATGGACAACGAATTTATATATTGGAGGAATTATCTGGAACAATTGGGGTCTACTCTTTTAACCAAGGCGTTGTGAAATTATTACAACGCGTAAGCACCCAATCTAAAGAATCAAAAGACAGTCCTGGCAGTGCGGACATTCATTTAAGCCCCGATGGAAAATATATTTATGCAAGTAATAGAGGTGCCGAAAATAATCTTGTTCAATATGCTATAGACAAAAATGGCTTATTGAATATTGCCTCCAAAAAACACCATGCTTCAGGCGGAATCATGCCTAGAAATTTTACCATCAGTGAAGATGGGAAATGGCTATTGGTGGCAAACCAAGCAAGTGATAATATAGTGGTGTTTAAAAGGGATATTCGGACTGGTGATCTTACCAAAATGCCACAGTCAACTAAAGTGTCTATGCCCGTATGCTTGATCCTTTTTTAAGCAGCCCGTTTTAAATTATTTTGCTTCAAACCAAACTGGCTTATCGGTAATGCCATCCCCATTGTAATTAATGCACAATTCTTCGTCGGCAGCAATCGCACGTTTCGTTTGAATCTGTATGGTCCTTTGTTCGTAGTCCATATCATATCTGCAATTGGCTTCCACGCTATGATTGTAAATAGAGACATACCCCAAAGCGACCGCTGCTTTGCGCTCATCTTCCCCCCATTCAAAAATGTAATCATGTAATAAAGTGGTGTCCACCACTGATCGATCCACCTCATCCAATACAATGACAGGTGCAATTTCAATAGTGGTACCCTCAGGGATTGACTCAGTGGTGAAAACACCTCTACCTCGCTCGGCAGTATCCATAATGTATAAAATTGGCAATATCATCACATAAAGTTAACATATCCTAGTATGATTTTCGTAAATTGCAGCCATGTCAGCCGAATTAGAAGATGAAATCATATTGTCAGAAGTTTTTTTAGAGATCCTCTCTAAAGAAGACATGCCTTTATTAAAGGAATTCCTGGATGAGCAAAACATCAGTGATGTGGTGGAGCTTATCAATGAATTTCCTCAACATGAGGGCCTGATTATTGATACCATGACCGTTCATCGCGCTGTAAGTGTTTTCAAATTGTTGGACATCAACCAACAAAAGGATATCATCAAAGGATTGCCTGCAAGAAAGACAGCTAAGATCTTAAATGAATTGCCTCCAGATGACCGTACTGACTTTTTTGAAGAATTGCCAAAAGCGGCCATAAGAGACCTTATCAAATTATTGGATCCTGAGGAACGCAAGATTACATTGTCCTTACTGGGTTATCCAGAAGATTCAGTTGGTCGTATGATGACCCCGGATTATGTGTATGTCTATCCCCATTATACAGTGGCCCAAGTTTTAGACAATATCAGAAAATACGGAAAAAACTCAGAGACCATTGACGTTATTTATATTATTGACGAATTGGGTTGCTTGGTGGATGATATTAGAATTAGGGATTTATTACTAGCAAAGCCAAACGATGTAGTCAAAGACATTATCGATGGCAGGTATGTTGCACTGAATGTGTATGACGACCAAGAGCATGCTAGTCAGGTGTTTAAAATGAACAACAGAGTTGCGATACCGGTAGTGGATGACAACGACGTATTATTAGGTATTGTCACCATTGATGATATTTTATGGGTAACGAATGAAGAGTTCAGTGAGGATATGCAAAAAATGGGAGGTACCGAAGCGTTGAACGAACCCTATTTGGATATCTCCATTTTTAAGTTGTTTAAAAAAAGAATCACTTGGTTGGTCGTATTATTTTTAGGTGAGATGTTGACTGCAACAGCGATGGGTTATTTTGAAGGAGAGATAGCCAAGGTCATTGTGTTGACCACATTCATTCCATTAATTCTGTCAAGTGGCGGTAACACTGGATCTCAAGCCTCGACACTTATTATACAAGCCATGTCCATCGGTGAAATCACCATTGAGGATTGGTGGAAAATTTTAAGAAGAGAAATTTTAAGTGGATTATTATTAGGCATCGTGTTGGGTATCATTGGCTTTTTTAGAGTCATGGTATGGCATTATATTTCTCCTGGATTTTATGGTGATCATTGGATATTGATTGCTAGTACAATTGGCTTAACCCTTGTAGGCGTAGTAATTTGGGGGACCATTACAGGTTCCATGCTACCAATGGTCTTAAAAAGACTAGGAGCCGATCCTGCTGTTTCTTCTGCCCCATTTGTGGCCACATTGGTAGATGTAACCGCGATCCTTATTTATTTTGGTCTAGCATTTTTATTCTTGCAAGGAACCCTGCTTTAATCATAGGCCACTCGGCTTTTAGCATGCTTAATACAATGGAGTCACGTCTTGTGCCATCACTAGTGGGTAGATGATTTCGCAGTATCCCTTCAACCGTACAGCCAATTTTTTGCATCGCTGCAATACTTCTTTTATTTCTATTGTCTGCGCGAAATTCTACTCGCTCAAAGCCAATTGTTTCAAACGCAAAATTTAAGAGTAAAAATTTACAGTGTTCATTCAACCCTGTACCCCAAGTACTTTCACTATACCAAGTATATCCTAGCAGCGTGCTGCCAAAATTCAATTGTACATCATACAATCTAGTAGTCCCCACATACTTATTTTGTAATTTATCAAAGACAATAAATGCATAGGCCGACTTGAGTTTCCTAGCTTCAATAGCAGCTAAAATGTATTGTTCTAAATCTAGCTCAGTTTCGATGGGCGTCAATGCGTAGGTCCATAGCGCTGGTTCTGCTTTGACATAAGAAGACAGCAAAACCGCATCTTCTAGCACCAAAGGACGCAGTAATACGCGTTCGTCTTCTAAAATCAAGTCGGCTGTTGTATCAAAAACCAAGTTGGAATGCATACATTAAATTATTAATGTTTATTTTTGCTTAAATTATTGAATAAAGTTCAAATCATCAAAATATGTGTGGAATCGTAGGTTATATTGGTCATAGAGAAGCTTATCCGGTTGTAATCAAAGGATTGAGAAGATTGGAATACCGTGGTTATGATAGTACAGGTGTTGCCATCATTCAAGATGGAGGTTTACAAGTGCATAAAAAGAAAGGTAAAGTAGCTGAATTAGAAGAGTCCGTAGTTGGTAAAAATTTACATAGTCATATTGCGATAGGACACACAAGATGGGCAACCCATGGCGAACCTTCTGACCGCAATGCACATCCACACTTATCTAACAATGGCCGCTTGGCGATGTTACACAATGGCATCATTGAGAATTACACACAAATTAAAACTGAGCTACTTTCTAAAGGGTATACTTTTAAAAGTGATACCGATACAGAAGTGCTATTGAATTTCATACAAGACATACAAGATAACAACAATAGCAATTTAGAAGAAGCATTGCGTATTGCCTTAAAGAGAATTGTGGGTGCTTACTGTATCTTATTAATTGACCAAGAAGACCCCGAAACAATCATCGCTGCGCGTAAAGGAAGTCCATTGGTGATTGGCATTGGAAAAAATGAACACTTTCTAGCAAGTGACGCCTCTCCTATTATTGAATACACAAAAGAAGTTGTGTATGTCAATGATTATGAGATTGCCATTGTAAAAAAGGATGAATTGATTTTGAAAAATTTAGGAAACGAGAAACAAACTCCATTTATACAAAAATTGGATATGGAATTGGCAGCAATTGAAAAAGGCGGCTATGACCATTTTATGTTGAAAGAAATTTTTGAGCAACCCGCAACCATTTTTGATTGTCTAAGAGGTAGATTACTTCAAGAGCAACAGCAAATTATCATGGCAGGTGTAGACAATCATTTAGAGGCATTGACAAAAGCATCTAGAATCATGATAGTTGCTTGCGGAACAAGTTGGCATGCTGGATTGGTTGCCGAATATATGATTGAAGAATTATGTCGCATCCCAGTCGAAGTGGAATACGCTTCGGAATTCAGGTATCGCAATCCGGTCATTCATCCAGGTGATGTGATTATTGCCATTTCACAAAGTGGAGAAACTGCGGATACCTTAGTCGCATTAGAAAGTGCCAAAGAAAAAGGCGCCTTCATTTTTGGTGTCGTGAACGCTGTTGGAAGTAGCATAGCACGCTTGAGTCACGCAGGCGCATACACCCATGCAGGTCCAGAAATTGGCGTAGCTAGTACAAAGGCCTTCACAGGTCAGTTGGCGGTTTTAACAATGATGGCATTGAAAATTGCTAAAGCTAAAGGCAGCATTTCTGACGAACGTTATGTGCACTTACTAAATGAATTGGCATCAGTTCCGGAAAAAGTAAAAGAAATATTAGCAGATACTTCGAAAATCGAAGCCATTGCGCAACAATATAAAGACGCTAAAGATTTTCTATACTTAGGAAGAGGTTATAATTTTCCAATTGCCCTAGAAGGAGCGTTGAAATTAAAAGAGATTACCTATATCCACGCAGAGGGTTATCCTGCAGCTGAGATGAAACACGGACCAATTGCTTTGGTAGATGAACATCTCCCAGTTGTTTTTGTGGCCACTAAGGATTTGTACTATGAAAAAGTAGTATCTAATATACAAGAGATCAAAGCAAGAAAAGGACAAATCATTGCAGTAGCTTCTGCTGGGGATGTGGTCTTACCAACCATGTCAGATAATGTGATGTTTGTCCCTGATATAGACGAAGTGATTGCTCCTTTATTAAGTGTCATCCCCTTACAATTGCTGAGTTACTATGTAGGTGTGGCTAAAGGCATTGATGTGGATAAGCCAAGAAACTTAGCCAAGTCGGTTACGGTGGAATAGTTCAGGAAGGGTTGAGTTGGGTTGAATTGCGCGTTTATACAATCTAGCCCGCCTTGTATTTTGATACTTTTTTATTATATTTAGTAATGCAAAATTTTATCAAGATATTTAAATATACAACGCCATTTGTATTATACCTCTTAGGCTATTTAAGTTTTACAAAATCAGGCATTTACTGTTGGACACCCTTATTGTATGTATTTTTTACAGTTCCATTGGTTGAACTATTCATTGCCCCAAGTTCCGTTAATTTAAATGAGGCCGAAGAGGAGATGGCCAAAACGAACAAATGGTATGACATACTACTTTGGCTTATCGTACCTATTCAGTATTACTTATTATATACTTTCTTAACCAATATCGCTGGAAGTAACGCTTCTGCAGATAGTTTAGGTAGAATCATTGGTATGGGATTATTGTGTGGCACTTTCGGAATCAATGTGGCGCATGAATTAGGACACCGATCAAATAAATTTGAACAACTTTTAGCTAAATTATTACTACTTACTAGTTTGTATATGCACTTCTTTATAGAACACAATAAAGGACATCACAAACATGTTGCAACCCCTAATGACCCAAGCACCGCTAAATTCAAGCAAACAGTCTATGCATTTTGGATTCAAACATTCATTGGCACATACCTAAGTGCATGGCATATTGCAATAGATGACGCAAAAAAGAAAAAAAGAGTCCTGCCCGCCCTCTTCAATGAAATGATGCTTTTTCAATTGTTTCAAATTGGGCTACTACTGTTGATTTATATCAATTTTGGATTCAGCATTACAATCTATTTTATCCTTGCAGCAACAATCGGTGCAATTTTACTTGAGACTGTCAATTATATTGAACATTACGGTTTACAAAGAGAAAAAGGAGAAGGAAAATTATTCGAAAGGGTAAAACCACATCACAGCTGGAATAGCAATCATATTATAGGTCGATTAATGCTTTTTGAATTAAGTCGTCATAGTGACCATCATTATCTTGCCTCACG
This sequence comes from Sediminibacterium ginsengisoli, assembly GCA_943324415.2. Lineage (GTDB taxonomy): Bacteria > Bacteroidota > Bacteroidia > Chitinophagales > Chitinophagaceae > Sediminibacterium > Sediminibacterium ginsengisoli_C. The sequence continues at coordinate 10,836 of CALPLN020000048.1, forward strand.
TAAATATCAAATCTTGAGAAACATGGATGAAGCACCTCAAATGCCTACTGGTTACCCAGGTATGATTATTCTAGCCCTATTTCCACCTATCTGGTTTAAAATCATGCATCAACAGATGAGGAAATATAGCCTTTTGCCTAATAATTAAGGCTCCATTTAAAATGTCGTACCTTGCAGTCCATTATGAGTACGAATTTTAAAGATCTAGGCCTTATTGAGCCTATCCTATTGGCCCTTTTCGAAGAAGGCTACACCAACCCAACACCAATACAAGCCCAGTCAATCCCTATTATTTTAGAGGGAAAGGACCTACTTGGTTGTGCACAAACCGGCACAGGTAAAACTGCCGCTTTCACCCTTCCTATTATCCAGTTATTGTTACAACATAAGCCTGCGGAAAAACGAAAGAAAATTAGAACATTGATTGTTACGCCTACGCGCGAATTGGCTATCCAAATTGCCGAAAATTTTGATGCATACGGAAGACATACCCCATTAAATTGCACTGTTATTTTTGGCGGCGTGGGACAAGGACCGCAAGTCACTGCATTGAGAAATGGCGTTGATGTAGTCATTGCTACACCTGGCCGTTTATTGGATTTAATGAATCAAGGTCATCTTAGTTTAAGAGAC
>CALPLN020000049.1 GCA_943324415.2 Sediminibacterium ginsengisoli
ATAATGATATGACCATCGTTGAGCATGTGCCTTTATTGATTAAAGCCAATGAAAACCTGCCTTTAAAACGTATCTACGATTAATCAATCACTTGGTATTTGCTTAATTGATTTTGTTTTCCAATAGCTACGATCCAAACAGGAGATGCGTTAGACGCTTTGATACCTAATTTGTTTAAACTGAATGATTTAGTTTCTTTTGGCAAAATAGCTTCCACGCTATATCCATGCTTATTTTTTTGAATGAATGCAAAATGTTTTAAGTCAGATAAAGGATTGCTATCTATTATGGTATAACGATCGTCATCTTGCTTTACCAATTTAGGGGTAGTCATTTTAGCTTGAACCAACCATTCGATGGGTGCAATTAATGCTGGTTTGTGGTAGTAGTTATTTTGTAAACTATCATTCCATCCATTGGCATTGGTTTTAAAACTTGCACTACTAAAGTAAGCGCTACCATGGGTATTTTTTAAGGAACGCATCTTTTTAATTTGATTGGGAATCTCGTTTGGAGATTTCCATGCGGCATTGCTTCCTGCTCTGTAAATACCATGTCCAATATATAAATTCTTGCCATAGCTATTGCGATTCCACCACTCGATTAATTCATTGTAATCTGCCAATGCATGACCTTGCTCCCAATACAACTGAGGTGCGACATAATCAATCCAGTCTTTTTCTAACCACAATAAAATATCGGCATACAAATCGTCATAATTGGTAGTCGCCTTTGTTTTACTTCCTCTTGGATCAGTGGATTGATTTCTCCATACGCCAAAAGGACTAATCCCAAATTGCACACCTGGTTTCACTTGGTGGATGGTTGTAGATAGTTGTTTTACAATGGTATCGCAGTTGCTTCTTCTCCAATCATCTTTACTCAATCCTCTTGCATTTATTTTATAGGTCGCTTCGTCTGGAAATTCTTTTCCTGGAATTTTATAAGGATAAAAATAGTCATCCATATGCACTGCGTCTATATCGTAACGCGTCACCAAATCTCGAACAACTTTATTGGTATGCTGCCATACTTCTGGTAAGCCTGGATTAAAATATTTCTTATCGCCATAGGTTAAAAACCATTCAGGATGCACTTTAGATAAATGCGTATTCGCAATACTTGATTTATTGACATCAAAAACGGCCCTATAGGGATTGATCCATGCATGAAATTCCATACCGCGTTGGTGTGTAGCTTCAATCATAAAAGTCAAAGGATCATAAAAAGGGCTAGGTGCTTGACCTTGTTTCCCCATCAAGTATTCACTCCATGGCTCAAGTGCAGAAGGATATAAAGCATCACCAGAAGGCCTTACTTGCATAATAATCGCATTCATGCCATTTTTCTGATGTAAGTCTAATAAGGCTTCAAACTCCTCTTTTTGGGCTTGATTGCTCAATCCAGATTTACTAGGCCAATCGATGTTTACGACAGTCGCCACCCATACCGCACGAAATTCAAATACATTTTTGTCTGATAAATTCGGTTGTGCAATGATTGTAAATGGCAGCACTAGTAATAGGGCAAATATAATTTTCTTCATAGCTAAATAGCTTGTTGTAAGGGTCTGTAATAAGGGTCGTTATCAAAGAATGAACTAGATTAGGATCCGGTATGGATCGTTCTAATTTTATCAAGGATTTGATTCATCATTTGTGCTTCGGATTCGTCGATGCCTTTTAGCAATGCATCAATGCGATCATTGAACTGATCTAATTCATCAACTAGGCTAAGTCCTTTAGAAGAAAGCGTGATATCGACTAGTCTTTTGTCTTTGGCGCAGGTATTTTTTATGACCAATTCTTTGGCGATTAATCTATCAACAATCCTGCTTGTATCACTCATCTTATCCAACATACGCTCTCTTATTTTTAGCGTACTCAATGGTGTAACACTGCCCCTTAAGATGCGAAGGATATTGTATTGTTGTTGGGTAACACCGGCTTCGGATAGCATTTTACCCACCTGCTCATTTAACCAATTAGCAGTAAAAAGGAGATTAATGCCCATTTTCTGAAATTCATTTCTGAAATTAGACTGTTGAATATCTTGTTCTATCCCCATTGGTAAATTGGTATTAGGTTATCGTTAAAAATACAAATTATTGTCTTTTTTTCCATAATTGATACAAAGGAAATGCCAACAATACCCCAGCGGCGTCGGCAATCATATCTTTAACTTCGAATCCTCTACCTGGCACATACCATTTTTGGTAGTATTCCATAGCTATGCCATATACAATACATAAAATCATGGCCCATGCTTGCGCTCGGACTGATTGGAGGGCTTGGATACTTGATTTATCAAAAAAATAATAGCAGGACCAGGCTAGTGATCCAAAAAGGAAGACGTGTACTATTTTGTCGATGGGTAATAGATGCAGCCAGCCTGTACGATCCGTAAAACTACTGCCAGGAAGGCTAAGCAATACAAATACGAGTGCAATTTCTGCAATCACCCAAATAAGGTATTTCATAAAGGTTGGTTTAGTGCACCAACTTCGCATACGCTTCGCTAGTAAGCAATGCATCCACATCTGCTGGATTGCTTACTGTCATCTTGATCATCCAACCCTCTCCATAAGCATCGGTGTTTACCAATTCTGGTTGAGCTGATAAAACTGGGTTCACTTCTAAGATGGTGCCAGCGATAGGTAAAAATAAATCACTTACTGTCTTCACTGCTTCTACAGTGCCAAACACTGCTTCTGCTGCTAAAGTACTTCCAACAGTATTGATGTCGATGTATACAATATCTCCCAACTCGCTTTGTGCAAAGTCCGTGATACCAATCGTAGCAGTATTGCCTTCTAATTTGATCCACTCATGATCTTTTGTGTAACGTAAGTCTGCTGGGAATTGCATAGGTTAATTTTTAATTAGTGCAAATATTCATAAAAAACGGTAAAAAAACAATGGCCTAGAACTGATTGTTATCAAAATAAAGCAAAACATGGTCTTTTAGGAAAATCTCTTGCTCTATCAAGTCCATCACTGGCAGGTTCTTCAATTGCTTAAAATGGGGCCAGCCATCTCCATCCTTGCCCTCTATTAGGTAAAAACCACTTGACATTAAAATGCTGCAAATAGCCACATGCATGAGGTCCTGCTTTTGCTCCTTGCTAATTTTTTCTTGTACAAAACCTGTTTCCTGCAACCCAATTAAAAACAAAATCGACTCCAGGTCGGGCTTTTTGCCAAATCGGTCCATTAATTTTCGTTCTAGATCCCACCATCTAGTTTGGATATCGTCACCTATACTTGCCATAGAATTGTTCAATTTATGTTGCAAAGGTAGGGGATATCTGTGCGTAGTAGGATGGTTTGATTATCTTTGCCCAAATTTCTCGATATGTTACAGGTAAATTATTTAAGACAACATACCCAATTAGCGAAAGATAAACTAGCCATCAAGCATTTTTCGAATCTAGATCTAGTGGATCAAGTGATTGCATTGGATGATCAAAGAAAGCGTTTACAAGCGAGTTTTGATGATTTGCAGTCTAAGGTAAATGCCGCTTCGAAAGAGATTGGCAACCATATGGCTAAGGGCGAGAAAGAACAGGCAGAAGCGATCAAGCAAAATGTGGGTACTTGGAAATTGGCATTGGAGCCATTGAAACTAGAAATGGCAGAGGTGGAACAACAACTTCAAAACCTGATTGTGCAATTGCCTAACCTGCCGCACGATTTAGTGCCAAAAGGAAAAACACCCGAAGAGAATGAAGTGGTAAAACAAGCAGGCACCACACCGGTTTTGCCAGCAGGCGCTTTAGCACACTGGGACTTAATTAAAAAATACAATTTAGTAGATTTTGAAACTGGTGCTAAAATTACTGGAAGCGGTTTTCCTTTGTATATTGGAAAGGGTGCCAAATTTCAAAGAATTTTATCACAGTACTTTTTAGATTTTAATACTGCGGCAGGATATACAGAATACATTCCTCCCTATATGGTGAATGCGGCTTCTGCATTTGCAACAGGGCAATTGCCAGACAAAGAAGGGCAGATGTACCATGCAACAGAAGATGATTTTTATTTAATTCCAACGGCCGAAGTGCCCGTGACGAATGTCTTTAGAGATACCATTTTAAAAGATGCAGATTTGCCTATCAAGATGACGGCTTATTCTCCATGTTTCAGAAGGGAAGCCGGAAGTTTTGGTAAAGAAGTAAGAGGATTGAATAGAGTACACCAATTTGAAAAAGTGGAGATCATTCAAATTGTGCATCCAGATAAAAGTGATGACACTTTAAATGAAATGGTCGCACATGTGGAAAATTTATTGATCAGCTTAGGCTTGCAATACCGAATCCTTAGATTATGTGGTGGTGATATGGGCTTTGCATCTGCCATTACCTATGATTTTGAAGTGTATAGTGCAGCACAAGAAAAATGGTTGGAAGTAAGTAGTGTATCTAACTTCAACAATTACCAAACCTACAGAATGAAGTGCCGCTTTAAAGACCAGGAAGGTAAAACGCAATTCGCACACTCATTGAATGGTAGCTCTTTGGCCTTGCCTAGAATCTATGCAGCAATCGTGGAGAATTATCAAACAGAAACAGGGATCAATTTACCAGATGTATTGGTGCCTTATTTTGGCGCGAAGCAATTGGTGTAAGGAATATTTTATGATACTAAAAATGCCCCAATCAATTGGGGCATTTTTTTTAATTATATCTTATAAAAACAGTCGTTTAAAATTTACTAAATCTCAATCCGAGTGCAAATGGTTGCATGTCGTAAAACACTTGACTCTTATTAAATAAATTGGTCATGCCGTATGAGCCGTATAAACGAAGTGAACCAATGCCAAGTTCTCCAATGGTAGCCACACGCCAGTCATTCAAGTTAAAATTACCATCGAACTTTTCTTTACCTCTTTCTGCACTTATTTGTTTGTTCTTAGCTTTCAATAAATAGCCAGCACTCATACCTACACTCGCATAAAAGCCTTTTCTCATACTTGGATTCGGCTTGAAATTGATCTGTACTGGGATGGTCAAGTATTTAACCAGTAATTTATTTTTGTTAAAGACAACGTCATCATATTTCACAAATCCTGCAATGTTTTCTCTAAAACTAATTGACTTTTCAAATCTAAAATTAAACATCTCCAATCCTACGCCATATTTTAAATTGATTTTATGTTTGTACAGATTGAGCTTTTGTTGAACTACCCAAAGATTTACATTACTCGACTTTTTATTGTTTAAACTAAAGCTGGATGAACTAACTGGGCCTGGTCCATAAGGTAAAAGGTTGGGGTTCGCTGCTAGCCAATAGATCATTGGACTTTTGTCATGAAAATTTGTAAAGCCAAGATCAAATGCCCACCAATTCGATTCAAGATTTTTTAATTTCTTTGGTCCTTTTGAAATTTCAATTTTTGTCTTCTTAAAATCACCTTTTACCCATCTTAGTTCACCGTCATTTGGTTTCCCAAAACTTGCGTCACCGATTTTTAGTACTGTTTTGAAATTAGGGTCTTCTGCTTGTTTTTTATTCACTATGAGGATACTGCCAATTTTTAAAGTATCAGAACCTAATAAAACAGTATCATTTCCAGTTCTAATGGTATCAGCACTGAACTTGATATTATCTACACTTATCTTGATTGCGTCTTTTGTCGTATTAACTAACGCAGTAATCTTTTGCGCTTGACTCATGAAACTTGTACCTAAAAATAAAAAGGTAAAAAATGTTTTTTGTATCATATCTATGTTTGTTACTTTATTGATTAATTTATTTGTTCCTGTCTGATTTATTGTTCTTAAATAAGCTATTGACTTTTCTTTTAAGACCCCTTAATCGATTGCCATCTATTTCGAAATTGGCAATATAAATAGTTCTATTCGGATCTTCCGTATCAATCACTTCATAACTGATAGCAACTTTTTCTTCTATTGTTATTTCGGGGTCTGTATCGATTGCGGAATTGCTATTTTTTGCAGTGGTGCTATTTACATCCTTAATGCTAGCCGATTTATTAAGGTCTGAACTTAGCTGAATGTCTGCAACAATATTTGTACTGTTTAATTGCTTTTGCGTATTCGTTGATTCATTCAATACAATTGATTCTTTTACAATCATTTCCATTTGAGGCGCAATTGCTATTTGTGCTTCACTCGTTTTGGTTACTTGTGTTTTTGATTGTACTGGCTGATTTGCTGTAGCCGTAATTTCAATATCGTTGGTGGATGCCATTGGTTTGGTAGCACTTGCAACAGTTGCTGTTGTTGCATTGAGCTCCGTTGTTTTTGTCAATTGTTGGTAACCTAAAAACACCATTAGTAAAGCTGCGATTGCGGTATAGGTGAATTTATTTTGATTGAATCCAAACGGACGGATTACAACCCCTTTTGATGCCTTATTTTTCTTTAAGCTTTCTTTAAAATCATTGGACAATCCTTGAATCGCCTGTACATCCTCTGCAAGATAATTTTTATAAACCTGATCCCATGTAGCATCCATCTCTTCCATCTCATCCATCTCACTGTTCGCAATTGTAGGCAATTGCTTGAGCTGTACTTTAAAGGAATAGGGGATGGTTTCTTGTTCCATCACCGTTGCTTTAAGCTCCTCCATATATACTGCGTAGCTTGGATTGGTTGCAATAAAAGCCTCCACCTCCAATCTTTCTTTGGCGCTCAATTCATTGTCGATATACAACAAGAAAAAAGTTTCATATGTAGATGCGTTAATCTGCATGGATTGGTGTTGGTGCGTATGCGGATAATTTATTTTTTAAAATCAATCTAGCTCGATGTAAATATACTTTTACTTGACTTTCAGACAGGTTCATGATCTCGCCAATCTCTTGGTAACTATATCCTTCATAGTCTTTCAGTAAAACAAGGCTTTTTTGTGTAGGATTTAACTCATTGACTGCACGCATTAAAACTTGCTTGAGTTCCGAGTCCTGTTGGGTAATCTTTTGAAGCGGGATGGCGGTTTCGTCTGCCAAAGGCATCTTATTCGTTTTACGGATATGGTCAATCATTTGATGATAAGCCACCGTAAATAAATAAGACTTTGCTTTTTCTGGAATCACTTGCGACCGATTCACCCATAATTTTTCAAAAGCGGATTGAACAATATCTTGCGCATCTTCGGTATGTCGAATATTTTTTACAATAAATCGATATACTCCATCGGCAAAATTATCTACACAATCATTGTACGCTTTATCCGTCATCTCTATGGTTTAATCCTTGTTTATGAGGTTAAACGTGGGCTTAAGTAAAAAGTTACAGTTCGCAGGATAATTTTCAGTGCTACTAATAATCAATGATCTGCTCTTGAATATCCTGTGGCAATTCACGCCATTCATATTGTTGGTTCCTTAATTGAGGCTCAAATCCGGCTTCTTGAATGGCTTCTTGAATACTCTTATAAGTAAATCGATGCGGTGCGCCAGCTGCACTGACCACATTTTCTTCTAGCATGATACTTCCAAAATCATTGGCGCCTGCTTCTAAACAAACCTGCGCAGTGGCTTTTCCAACAGTCAACCAACTTGCTTGGATATTCTTAATATTTGGCAACATGATTCGGCTTATGGCAATCATGCGGATATATTCCTCGGTTGTGGTTAAATTATGTACCCCTCTTATTTTAGTCAATAAAGTATCTACATCCTGGAAAGTCCATGGAATAAAGGCCAAAAATCCTTTAGCACCTTCTGGTTTTCTATCCTGTACTTCTCTGATCTTAATTAAGTGGATGAATCTTTCTTCTAATGTCTCCACGTGTCCAAACATCATGGTCGCACTTGTCGTGATATTCAATTGGTGCGCAGCGGCCATGACATCCAACCACTCTTCGGCACCACATTTACCATTGGAAACCAATCTTCTAACTCTATCTACCAATATCTCTGCGCCTGCACCTGGTAAAGAATCCATGCCAGCTTCTTGTAATGCTTTCAAAACATGGGTATGCGTAAATCCACCTATTTTGGCAATATGTGCAATCTCTGGGGGTCCTAGTGTGTGCAACTTGATGGTTGGAAATTCAGACTTGATTTGTCTAAATAAATTGGCATAAAAATCTAAGCCAAGTTCTGGATGGTGTCCACCTTGTAACAACAATTGATCTCCACCCCAAGCAATGGTTTCCTTAATCTTCACGCGATACGTATCCATATCGGTGATATAGGATTCTGGATGACCAGGAATACGGTAGAAATTACAAAATTTGCAATTGGCGATACATACATTGGTCGTATTCAAATTACGGTCAATTTGCCAAGTTACTTTACCATGCGGAACTTGTTTCTTTCTTAAAGTATCTGCTACATAGCTTAATTCAGCCAATGGCGCATGCTCGAAAAGGAACATACCCTCTTCTTTTGTTAAGTAGTCAAAATTCAGTGCTTTCTGGTAAAGTTGTTCTAATTGCATATTTTTCAATTAATGGTGCGAAGTTACTAATTAAACAACCTTAACGTCAAATGGTTGTGCGTTTTAAGCTTATTTTTGTGCTCATTATGATACAATTTGACAGATTCCAATTAGAGAATGGCTTGAAAGTGTTGGTACATCAAGATACAAGTACCCCAATGGCAGTCGTGAATGTGCTGTATAATGTAGGTGCTAAGGATGAAAATCCTGCACAAACAGGCTTTGCCCATCTTTTTGAACACCTCATGTTTGGCGGCAGCATCAATATACCTGTTTACGATGAACCTTTACAAAGAGCAGGAGGAGAAAACAATGCCTACACCACCAATGATTTGACCAATTATTATTGTCAAATACCTGCAGAAAATATTGAAACTGCCTTTTGGCTAGAGAGTGACAGAATGTTGTCACTAGCATTTAGTGAGAAGAGTTTAGAAGTGCAAAGAAAAGTAGTGTGTGAGGAATTTAAAGAGCACTATATTAATAAACCTTATGGAGATGCCTGGCATAAAATGCGCACCCTTGCATATACGCAACATCCTTATAGATGGATGACCATTGGAGCGGAATTATCGCATGTAGAGAATGCCAAGATGCAAGATGTTAAAGATTTCTTTTTTAAATTTTATAGACCCAATAACGCCATCTTGGTGGTGACCGGAAATACCACCACTGAACAAGTTAAAGCTTTGGCGGAAAAATGGTTTGGTCCTATCCCTGCGGGAGAAGCGTATAACAGAAATTTACCTCAGGAACCAGTGCAAGAAAAAATGAGGTCTTTAGAAGTTCGTGCGGATGTGCCAATGGATATGTTGATGATGACCTGGCATATGGGTGGCCGATTTGATGCAGGTTACCATGAGACAGATTTAATCACGGAAGTGCTGGGTGGAGGCGCTTCTGCGAGATTGTATGAGCAACTGATTAAAGTGAAACAATTGTTTTCTTCTATTGACTGCTTTCATTTTGGCACTGTGGATCCAGGCCTTTTGGTCATTGAAGGCAAATTGGTTAAAGGCGTGAGTATGGCTGTGGCAGAGCAAGCGGTATTAGAAGAAGTGAATAAAATAAAACAAGAATTGCTACCTCAAAAGGAAGTACAGAAAGTGATCAATAAAACAGAAAGTATTATTTGCTTCGAAGATATGAGTATCATGAATCGCGCGCATAGTTTGGCTTTTTATGAATTATTGGGCGATGCAGATATGATGAATAAAGAATTAGAGAAATACCAGGCAGTAACGCCAGAGAAGATACAGGCTACAGCCAATGCCATCTTCCAAGATAGCAATCGAAACACCTTATATTATTACAGTAAAAATTAAAACATGGCATTAGATAGAATTAAAGCGCCGTTGATCAAGGATGCCGTTGATTTTGATATTCAATTAAAACCTTACCAGCATTTCACCTTAGACAATGGAGTAGAAGTATATAGTTATGAAGGTGGTGCAGAAGAAGTGATGATGATGGACTTGGTTTTTTATGCAGGCAACTGTTATGAAGAAAAAAACTGGGTAGCAGCAGCAACCAATTTTTTATTAAAAAATGGCACACACAAAAGAACTGCTTTTGAGTTGAACGATCATTTTGAGTTCTATGGCGCTTATGTCAATAGATCTTGTTATAACGAAACTGCGACCATTAATCTACACACACTTTCGAAACATTTTGAAGCATTGTTGCCTGTGGTAAGTGAGCTGGTAACAGAAGCTAATTTCCCAGAAGAAGAATTGAAAATCTACCAACAAAATCAACTACAAAGATTGACGTTGAATTTGAAGAAAAGTGATTTTATTGCCAATAGATTGATTGATGAATACTTGTTTGGGTTTGATCATCCTTATGGTACTTATTCTACAGAAGCTTCTTTTAAAAATCTGACGCGTGAAGACGTAGTTAAATATTATGATCGTTTTTACAAGCATGGAAAAGCGGTGGTATTTATGGCGGGTAAGTTTCCAAAAAATATGCAAAGTTTGATGAATCAGTATATCGGAACTTTGCCGTTGAACCAACAAGCATTGCCTAGTTTTGATCATCCGATCCATTCCGCAACCACAAAAAAATACAGTATTGTCAATGACGAAAGTTCGGTGCAAGGATCAATCAGAATGGCAAGAAGATTTCCGAATAGACATCATCCAGATTTTCCTGCAACACAAGTATTGAATAATTTATTCGGTGGATTTTTTGGATCAAGATTGATGCGCAATATCAGAGAAGACAAGGGGTACACTTATGGGATACATAGTTATTTGCAAAATCATGTACAGGAATGCGCATGGATGATTAGTACAGATGCAGGTAAAGACGTTTGTAAAGCAACCATTGAGGAAGTCTATAAAGAGATGGCCATCCTTAGAAATGATTTGGTAGATGAAGGTGAGTTGAAATTGGTTAAAAATTATATGCTAGGTGCTTTATTGGGCGATTTAGATGGTCCATTCCAAATCATGAACCGTTGGAAGACTTATGTGTTGAATGACTTAGATATCAGCTACTTTAACAAAACCATTGAAACCGTTCGTACAATACAGCCAGCAGACCTTCAAGCTTTGGCCAATCAATACCTTCAACCAGATGATTTTTATGAATTAGTCGTTTATTAGGATAGTTTTCCAAGGCCAATTAGGGATTTTCATCCTTATTTTGGGCCAGTTATCCTCCATTTATAAGGGTTAAAAAATTTATTTAAAATGCTAAGTACTGTAAATCAGCTACTTAGCATTTTATTTTATACACTACTTTAAAAAACTTGGTACTATGTGATGCATAGTACCTTAATTCTCCATAGCTTTGTGGTATAAATTAAAGTTATGGATATTCAAAACACACAAAGTCAGATGCGCAAGGGCGTTTTGGAGTTTTGCATATTGTCCATCATTCAACAAGG
>CALPLN020000050.1 GCA_943324415.2 Sediminibacterium ginsengisoli
AGGCAATAAAATATCAAAAGCACTTAATTTTTTATTGTATCCTAATGCAATGAGTTCGTCTAAATTAATTTTATCTATGTTGGATAACAATGCAACTGCAGTAATACCTCTTCCATTTTCTCCATCCGGTGCCATATAAGCTGGATAATTAGTTGCTTTAGGACTTTGATTTCCTGCTACAGTAAATGGAGTGGCGTTACAATTTTGCAACCATCCGTTCACTGGATTGATACTTTGTACAATTTCATTTAAAGCATGAATGCCCTGCCAATCTGTTGCTTTAATGCTGCCATCAACAGGCATGGAATAATCAAAATTAGGGTTGCGCTTAGGCATAAAATTACCATGCCAGTAGGCGATATTTCCTGCTGCATCTGCATAAACAGTGTTATTGCTATTGTTAGACAATAAGCCCATTGCTTTTGTGTAGTCTGCTAAGTTTTTCGACTTGGTACGCGTCCAACATTCTATCAGCGCGTCTAAAGAACGATTGTTTTCTTGTAAGCTTAACCATTTCCCTTTTTGGATACCCATTACTGGTCCATGGTGTGTGAAATAGGTGTCAAAGGAGCTTGTTTTTAAGCTACCATTGTCGGTATACTGAATGTTGATATTTCGTTGACCTACTTTCTTTTTTTCATTTTCAAAAGCGTAAAAAAGTTCATTGTTTATTTTTTCAGTTTGTTCTTCATATACATCTGCCACATCTGCATAACCACTTGTATGCATCCAACCGCAGTTTTCGTTAAATCCTTGATAGATAAAAAATTGCCCCCAAGTCACTGCACCGTATGCGTTTAAACCCTGCTCGCTTACCATATGCATTTCTGATCTAAAATAAAACGGCACATGTGGATTGATATACAACATGGCGTTTCCTGAACGACTATGTTTTGGTGCAACAGCAAATCCATTGGACCCTTTTAAGGTTTTATCTTCCATATCATAGTTAGGTTGCTCCAAAACCAATTGCTGTATTGGCATATTAAAATTGGCACTCACTGCATTTTGCTTGGCGTACAATTGTTGTCCATAAAATGCTTCTACATGTTTTTCTGTGATGCCTGCAGACTTTGTTGGCGAAACACTTCCGTCGGTCCACATGAGGTGGTACCATGGCTTAAATTTCTTAAGTACGACTGGCTTTACTTCTGGATGCTTGGATAAATAATAGTTGATACCATCTGCGTGTGCGATTAACAATTGTTTGAACCAAACCGGGCTTCTTTCAAAATCCTTGACTGCTTCGGCACTGTCTTGGATCAATTGCATCATTAAATCTTGGTAAATCATTTTTGGTCCTTCCATCTCGGCACGTCGTCCTAGCATTTCTAAAAAATTCTTTTCTATCTGCGGAAAATTTTCTTCGCATTGTGCATACATCAAACCAAATACAGCATCTGCATCCGTCTTCCCATAGATATGTGGGATATCCCATTCATCACGTATGATTGTAGTTTGTTTGGCGTGCTGATTCCATCTAGACAATTCTGCACTAGTTGGTTTTTGCGCAAATGATGCAACGCTCGTACAAAGTAATAAAAGTAAAAAAATATTTTTTTTCATATGATAATTTTAGATAGCCCTCCAAAATGCTACAAGCTATATTTTATAATCCCCAGGTTTTAATGCTTTCTAGGTTGATGCGCGCACATTCAAGCGGCGTAATCCCTTGATAAGATTCTTGTTCGATAATGAAATGTTGCGTACCGCCAATGGCCTTTGCCAATAAAGAAACCGCCTTTGGGTCTACCAATCCATTCCCTAAAGTTGTGCTATCGTGTCCGTCATTCATTTCGCCTACAGCAACTTTGATCTCGTCTTTCACATGTACCGATAAAAAACGTCCTGGATATTTTTTAATCCAGTCCATTCCCCTTGCGCCAATGCCATACATATTACCAAAATCCAATTGATGAATGACTAATTCTGGATCTGTTTCTTTTAAGATGATATCATAAATCAATTGCCCATTGACTTTTTCTATAAATTCAAAATTATGGTTGTGATAGCCAAATCGCATACCAGACTCTTGACACAATTCACCTGACAAATTAAATATTTCTAATTGATGCATTAACGCATCATAAGAAGTTCTTACTTTTTCATCCATCCACGGACTAATCACATAGTCTTGTCCAAGCGTCACGGCGTCGTCGATGGTATGCTTCCAAGCATCTGTAAATTCTTTTTTGCTAGCATCCCAATGGCTTGCATTCATGACTGTATGGCCACTTGGCATTTGCATCCCAAGATCAGTTAAGATTTTTTTAAATTCAACTGCTGTATACCCGTAAAATTTTCGATTACTATAATTCGCGTGTTCTACATATTGGTAGCCCATTTTTGACAATGCCTTTAAAGTACCCAATGGATCTTTAAACATCGTGTCTCGAACAGTATACAACTGGATACCAATTTTAATTTTTGAATCGGCCAATGTATTTTTTGCCCATAAGGAGCTTGGCGCTAAACCAATACCTAATAAAGCCATCCCACTGTGTTGAATAAATTTTCTTCTTGAGTTTTGCATAGCGTTAGATTGAATAGTTAAACTTACAAAATTTCGCGCGGATGCGCGCGAAAAAACAAGGGAGGCGGACCAACGGTCCGCCTCCCTTTATCAGTGCTTATTCAAAATCGTTACAGAAGCTAAAAGCTTTTAAGGATGATTTGCTTAGTCTTCTACTTTGGTATTTTTAGTCGGCTTTTTATCCAAGTATTCTTTACGATCTACTTTTGAATTACCAGTTACCAGTTCATCCAAATTAGCCCCATTGTAAAGGCGACCATTTTTCATGATATATTGGATGCTATTGGTGTTCTTAATGTCTTCTAAAGGATTCTTGTTTAAAATAATTAAGTCCGCCAATTTACCCGCACTGATGCTGCCCAAGTCTTTATCCAATCCCAAACTTTCAGCACCTAAAATAGTGGCTGTTTTTAAGGCATCTAAATTGCGCATACCGCCAGATTGCATAGACCAAAGCTCCCAATGGTAGCCAAGACCTTGTAATTGACCATGACTTCCAATGCCTGCAAGACCACCAGCTTCCACAATCTGCTTCATACTTTTAGCATGCTTTTGAAACACATGCTCTTCTGGTAAGAACCAAGTAGCACGACGTCTAGATTTGCTTGCTAATTCTTCGTAAGGCGTGTAGTATTGCATTTTAGCATCACCATATACGTTCTCTGTTTCATAATAAAAATTCTCAGCCCATGGTCCACCATAAGAAACCAATAAAGTAGGTGTTACTGCCATTTTTGAAGTAGCGATTGTTTTGACTACGTCATTGTAAAGCGGATAAATTGGTAAAGAGTGTTCATGACCAGGATAGCCATCAATTAAATTCGTCATATTCAATTTGAAATCCAAACCACCTTCTGTAGTTGGCATCAACTTTTGATTTTTAGCAGCTTGAATCACCCATTGTCTATGTTTACGATTACCCACCAAATACATTTTAATGTACTTGGTATTGAAATACTTACTGTACTGCGCTAACACAGATTCTGCTTGTGCAGAGTCTTTTAAATTATAAGACCAATAACCCACGCCAGGTCCTGTTGAATAGACTCTTGGGCCTACCATCTTACCTGCCTCTACTAAATCACTATAGGTTAAAACATCTGTTGTTGCTGTTTGTGGATCACGTGTGGTAGTCACACCATACGCTAAGTTCGCTGCATAAATCCAAGCTTGATTTTTATGGATACCCCAGCTAGGCCACATATGCGAGTGGGTGTCTACAAATCCTGGTACAACAGTTTTTCCTGCAAGATTAACGCGTTTAGCGCCAGCAGGCACTTTGAGTGATCCAGATTTTCCAACTGCTTGAATTCTGTTTTTAACAATCAAGATATCACCGTTGTTGATCACTTGATCGCCGTTCATGGTGATGATTCTTGCATTGGTCAACAACACGGTAGTCGAAGGCATATCATTTTCATAATATACTTTTACCCAAGTTTCAGTTGCCTTATAGCTAGGTGTTTCTTTTTTGATTTCTTTTTTAGCAATACTGGTACTGTCTTTTTTAGTCGTATCTTTTTTAACAGCAGCTTCTAATTTTTTTGCTGCAGCTAAACTATCATCAAATGCGTATGCTGCATCAATATCATATGTAAAATGGGCAGCACCTAAACTCCAATGAATGGTTTTACCATCTGCTTGCCAGCTTGGAAATTCTCCACCAATTTCAGTTAACAATTTACTAGGGAATGCTGCATTTTTTGCATCTGCAACAGAAATAGAAACCGACTTGCCTGATTTAGGAAGGGTAACAAAATAAATATTGTTATTCACTTGTGCAATCGCAGCTGCTCCTTTTGGAGACAACAAGATATTATTAGCGCTAGAAGGAGGATTGTTTTCTTTAGCAGCATCCTCTTCTTCCATGACTTCAGGAATGATACAAGGATCTGCAACTGGTTTACCACGATGCTCAGGGATACTACCAAAAGTAGTGATACCCGAAATTTTTGCGATTTCTTTTTCATCTCCGCCATCCCATTGAATAGAAATCAATCTTCCGCGATTGTTTAAATAAATGCGACCATCGTTCATTGCGAAATGGGGATTGTATCTGCCATTGGCTTTGTCAATGATGGTTTCATTGCCTGTGGTTAAATCGATCCATGCCAATTCATCTTCAGCATCGTCATAAGTAGGCTCAATAGCATCTTTGAATTTCTGTGCATTCGTTTTATTAAAAATCAATTTGTTGCCAGAAGGATCAATGGCAAGCCCTTGGTATAACGCATTTTCTTTTGAGATTGTTTTTTCGGTGTTGTTGTTTAAATCAACAAAACGGATACTTCCTCCAGCAGGGTTCCAAGTGGTAAAATAAATACCATTGCCATTCGGATTCCAAACTGGCTGCGCTTCTGTGAAATCATTTTTTGTCAAGCGCTTAGGCGTTCCATTTGGATACTCCATCACATACAATCTATTCAATACCGTAAAGGCCAATTGCTTTCCGTTTGGCGAAGGCACTGCATCTCTTATTTGTGTTGCCATTGTCGCAACGGTATCTTTAATAGGATACTTAAATAAGACTTCTGGTCCCATTTCTATTTTTGCATCTACTGTATATGGGATCGGCGTTTGTGCTGCAGTCTCAATATCAATCTTATTTATTTTTCCTCCATAAGATGCCAATAAAAATTTACTGTCAGGCGTGAAACTCATTGCAGGCAATACACCTAGCACAGCGATTGATTCTTGATCATCTCTTTGTACAGGATAGGCCAACCAAGTTTCTTCTCCAGTGGCTAAATTTCTTTTTACCAAACCGGTTTTATCTTCATAACGAGATCCATACACCATCCATTTACCATCTTTAGACAATACGGGGGTGAATGCAGAACCGTATCTTGAAGCAATGGTTCTTGTAGTTCCTTTTTCTCTATCATATACGCCAATACTATATTGTGGTAACATGGCATTGTAGTTCCATGCGCCATTACGTGCACTATAATAGATATAACGACCATCCGCACTTACTGCAGGATCAATCGTTTTTAAAGTAGCTGGTGCATCAATTAAGCTAGTTCCAGCACCACCATTTTTATGCATCAAGTACAATTTTGTATTGCGACGACCTTTTGTATACACAATATAATTTCCGTCTGGGGTATAGACTGCTCCTGGGAAATTATTGTTTTGCTCCTCGGTTAATGCTAGGGTATCTTTTTTCTCTAAATCGATGTACCATACATTTTCTGCACCAGATCGGTCAGAGATAAAAAGGATGCGTTTGCCATCAGGACTGTAACTAGGATGGTTATCATACGCCATGCCTTTGGTAATGGCCGTTGCTTTTCCACCTTCCATTGGGATACTATAGATATCTCCCATTAAATCAAATAAAATGGTTTTGCCGTCCGGACTTACCGCCAACGAAGTCCATGTACCTTCATTTGTAGTAAAGTCAATGGATCTTGTCGCTTTTAAAGGCAAACCTTTAAACTGACTATAGCTCACACTGTCTTTTTTTGGACTTTTCTTATCCTGTGCTTGTGAACTGATTAAACCAAGCCCCATGAATAGGGTCAAAGCAAATATTCTCATATTGATTATTTTTTGAAAGTTACGTCAATCCCATAGTTCCCAAAAAAAATGAAACTATTCCAATGCGCCGTTCATCAAATATTTCGATAATTTTAACTAAAAACTTAGGTAGGAATTACCTAATTAGGCTTATGTTTACGAACTCAATCGTATATTTACATTATGAATAAACAAAAATTGGCTCAAATTATTTTTATAAATTGCTTATTATTAATAAGTTACGTTGGATTTGCTCAAAATATGACCATACAGGGTACCTTAAAAGACAGTATTGCCAATAAGCCACTTAATGCCGCGACTGTTTCATTGGTTTATGCCAAAGACTCCTCTTTGGTTAGTTTTTCAAGAACGAATGAGTCTGGGGTGTTCTATTTTAAAAATGTATCTGCTGGAGCTTACTTGATTTCTGTTTCTTATGTAGGTTATCAACCAAAATGGGTTCCTGTTTTAACAGAGACGAATAAAATGGTGGAGATGGGTACGATCTATATGAATGATGTAAATAGTATGAGCACAGTGACCGTGACTGCACGTAGACCACCAGTGGTGATTAATGGAGATTCAGTGGAGTTTAATTCTGAAAATTTTAAGACAGCTCCGAATGCGGTTGTGGAAGATTTATTAAAAAAGATGCCAGGGATGGAAGTAGATAAATCTGGCGGCATCACTGTGAATGGAAAAACGGTTACCAAGGTTTTTGTGAACGGCAAAGAATTTTTCTCTGGTGATCCCAAAATGGCCACTAAAAATTTACCTGCAGATGCAGTAGATAAGATTCAAGTATATGATCGAAAATCCGATCAAGCTATGTTCACTGGTATTGATGATGGCTCAGAAGAAACAACGATTAATTTAAAATTAAAAAAAGACCGCAACAGATCCACTTTTGGAAAATTAAATGGCGGCGCTGGAACACCATCTGTGTTTGATACACAAGGCAATATCAATGTCATCAACAATGACGAACAATTTTCTGCAATCGGCGGTGCTAACAATACCAACCGTCAAAATTTTTCTAGCAGAAACATTGTCAATTTCTCTGGTGGCGGCGGCGGAAGAGTAGGCGCAGGAGCGGGTGTTACCATCAATATAGGTGGAGGTGGATCAGGTGAAACAGATGCCAATGCACAAGGCATTGCTGAAACTTATTCAATCGGAGGCAACTACTCTAATTTATTCAATAGTAAAAAAATTGAATTCAATGCCAATACGGCGATTAGCGATGTAGAGCGAAATAACAATAGTGTCTCATTTACGCAGAACCTTACGCCAGGAAATCAATTTAATAGAAGTTCAAATTCCAATTCAATCAATGGCAACAAGCAACAAAGTTTTGGAAGTACAATAGATCATAAAGTATCAGAAACGTTTTCTTACAAATTCACGCCTAGTTTAAGCTGGCAACAAACTAGTGCTTCAAGCGAAGACACTACCATCACAAGAGTAGGTTTAGATCCAAATGGTGCAATAACCAATCGCAACACCACTGCTGCCTCAAGTATATCAGATGCAGTCAATGCCTCAAGCAATTTATTGTTAAGAAAAAAGTTTGCCAAAAAAGGTAGAACGATTTCTTCTACGATTACACAAAGTTACAATCAATCTAATTCAACAGGGAGTCAATACACCAGTCAGTTTTTTTATGCCGGCAGTCTATTAACTTCTGATTCAATTTTAGATCAACAAAATATTCGCAAAGGAAATACAACCAGTTATTCTGCCAATGTAATTTATACAGAACCTATCAGTAAGAGATCCTTATTAGAGTTTAATTCCTATTTAAGTAAAACGATTGGTTCATCTAGTAAAAAAGTATTTGATCAGAACAATGTCACTGATGCGTATGATCTTTTGAACAATCGTTTAACCAATGAATTCAATAGTGAGTATACGTATTCAGGTGGCGGGATGAGCTTTAGATCCAATCAAAAGAAATTTAATTTTGCAACAGGAATTTCTTTACAAAATGCAGTGTTGGATGGAGAGAACTTAAGTGCAAAAACAAAGTTTAGTCAAAGCTTTCAAGACATCTTACCCAATGCCAATTTTAGATACAATTTTTCTCAGACTAAAAATTTAAATTTAGACTACCGTACTTCTACCAATCAACCATCTATCACTCAATTACAACCTGTATTGGATCAAAGCAATATCAACAGACAAGTGATAGGAAATCCCGATTTAAAAAGAAGCTATGTGCACAATTTGAATATTCGTTTTTTCTCTTCTAAAATTTTAGCGGGTAAAAATTTCTTTTCTACTTTGAATGCATCCACAACCAACAATTCAATCGTAAACTATGATAGCGTTTTGCCCAACCGTACAATTCTATCCAAGCCTGTCAATGTAAATGGAGCCTATAGAATCAATGGAACTATGAACTACGGCTTTGGCATTAAAAAATTGAATTCGAGATTGGGATTCGGTTTAAATGCCGGATTAAATAACAATATCTCTTATGCCAATGGTATATTAAATACCATTGTGACTAAGTCTACCGGACCTAGCTTTACATATAGTTACATACAAGACGACGTGATTGATATTAATTTGACTGCAAGATATTCCTATAGTAAAACAAGTAACGAAGTAAATCCAACACTCAATACCAACTTTTTGACAAAGGTCTTTGGTGCAGATATGACCAATTATTTGCCTTTTAATATTGTATTGAACCAATCCTTCAATTATGCAATCAATACTGGTCGAGCTGCAGGATTTAATACTTCTGTGCCTATTTGGAACGCCAGCTTTTCTAAGTTCTTTTTGAAAAACAAGCGAGCAGAAATTAAAATGAGTGCATTTGACTTATTGAATAAAAACATTGGCATTAGTAGAAACGTTTCACAGAACCAAATTGTAGATAGGTCTTACAATGTAATTAGTCAATACTTTTTGTTGACCTTTACGTATAGTCTACAAAAATCTGGATTAGGCGGAGGTGCAAGACCAGGTGGGATGATGATAAGAATGTAATTACTAGAAATTAGACCTAGTTTAAATCGAAAGATGTTAAATATGAATTATTGGAAATAGAAAAAATAGAATAAAAACAATATAAATCAACATTTATGAAAAAAATACAATTGGTACTCGGATTCATTGTTGCACTAACAAGCATGTCTACATCTGTGACTGCGCAAATGAAGGAAGGAAAAATTAGTTACGAGCGCAAAGTCAATATGCATCGTAGCCTACCTGATCCTCAAATGAAGTCGATGATACCTGAATTTAGAACAGATAAGTTTGAATTAATTTTTAATGAGTCTGCAAGTTTATTCAGATCTGTAGTGGATGACGAAGCGCCCGATCCTTTTGCGAATGCAGGTGGTGGTGGAGGCGGTATGCGTATGAACTTTAGAATGCCAACGACCACTACTTATACTGATATTGCAAAACAAACACAATATGAAGAGCGCGCATTCTTTGAAAAAGAATTTTTAATCGTTGATTCTTTGAAGCAATACAAATGGAAATTGACAGAGGAAACAAAAACGATTGCTAAGCAATTGTGTAAAAAAGCAACTACAATGATTAACGCTCCTCAAATGCGCATGCGTATTAGCAGAGGGGGTGAAAACAATACAGATTCTGCAGCGAATGCACCTATCAAGCCAAAAGAAACAGAATTAGTGGTATGGTATGCAGAAAATATTCCTGTATCTGTAGGTCCTGATAATTACAGTGGTTTGCCAGGTGTGATTATGGAGATGGATGTAGACAATGGTGCTAATGTGACTACAGCAGTAGAAGTAAGTGCTAAATATCCAAAAAAGGAATTGGTTGCACCAACAAAGGGAGAGAAAATGAATAGAGCACAGTTCCAAGAAAATATGCAGAAATTAATGCAGGATATGCAAAAAGGAGGCGGCATAAGAATGGGTGGAAACGCAATTAGAATTGGCGGAGGTAATTAATCAGCGCAATGATTGCTATATCATTTGACATTTAGGTCTAAAAAAAGGGGCGCAATTTGCGCCCCTTTTTTTATGGAATGATATTCCATTTCCAACCCAGTGCAATTGTTCTATTGTCGCCTAAATAATAGGCATAGGCGTTGTTGCCTCGAACACTAAAATTCTTGGTTGCCATGGTTGCATAAAATTGATCTGTCAGGTTAATACATTGAAACCATAATACATGTTTTTGAATTGTATAATTGATTCTAAGATTCAACACATCAAATCCAGGCGAACGAGTGGCATTGATTTCATCCATAAAATAGCTTGACTGATGTTGCCATTCTATGGATGAACTTAAGGCGCTATTCCACTGACTAAGTAAAGTTAGGTTACTGAAAAAATGAGGGGCTGCTACCATTTCTTTATTGCTAATATCAGTGCCCTTTAAAATAGTATTGACATAGAGGTGTCTTGCATTGCTCCCGTTGAAATTCAATTGCAAGAATTGATTGATATTGTATTTCACCTGATATTCTATACCGTAATGTGTTGTTTGACCCGTATTTTGATTCAGGTTGACACCGTCTGCTTGGCGAACAGATACAATCTCATTGCGCCCATTTAATTGGTATAAAGACCATTCGATATAGCCATTGGGAATACGCAACCAAGAACCAATTTCATAGTTCGTAAAACTTTGAGGTAACAAATAGGGTACACGAATGGCATTGTAGATCTCGGTAATTTGTGGAGGCACAAATCCTTTACTATAATTCACATAAGTACCCCAGTTGCCTTGATTGAAAGTCGCACCTAATTTGGGTGCCCAATTAGTGAATACATTGTTCGCACTAGGGGTCCCAGCAGGGAGCTTATTTTTAAAGCGATAGTCAAATTGGTCATACCTGATGGTAGCATTGATGCGTAAGGCTTTTGTAATTGGTTGAATCCAGTTTAGATAAACTGCTTTATTGTAAATTGTTGTTTTATAATTGGTGATGAAACTATCATTGACAGGCTTTGTATACTTGGTAAATTTATTGATCGAAGTATCTTTAAAAATATCAATATACTCCGCTACTAAGCCTTGTTGCGTTGCATCCATATAACCCCCTAATAAAATCTTTGACTTGATTTTTTTTAATTGAATCTGGTGTTGAAGATCCACTACATAAGCGTCAAAATGATTTGAATTGATTTGTCCTTTAAATTTTGTTGGATTTGAACTAGATGCAATTAGATAGGCTGGATTTTGATCCATCGTATTC
>CALPLN020000051.1 GCA_943324415.2 Sediminibacterium ginsengisoli
TACCAATTGGCCTATAATCAAGAAAAAAATAGTACCAATAATGATTTGAATAATTCCGCCTCGATTCTGATTGTAAACTGACATGTATTATCTTTTTAGCTTCCTTCTGTTCAGTAATAGTTCTACTAGTAAAATAAGTAGGATACTCATAAGACTTGTAAAAAATACTTTTCCTATGAAATAGCTAAAGTTACCAAATTGCAACCACTCCAATAAGACTAAATAAAAGTGGTGTATAAACGTAAGTGAAAATATATAAAAGGCGAATGGTCCCCATCCCATGGTACCAATACTTGGCTCTTTAGACAATTCCTCTGAGGCTTCTTGTGCTAAAAGAATATTCAAAATGGTAGGCCTCAAATAACCAATCAATGTAGCTGCTGCTGCATGAAGCCCTGGTGTATTTGTAAACATGTCTAGGCAATACCCAATCGCAAAACCCAATATGGTGGTTACTATTCTGCTAGTGCCAAAGGGTAACCAAAGGATAAAAATAAAGTATAAATAGGGCGTAACGAATTGATGAACAGGCGGAATCTCATTTAATATAATAATCTGTATCAATAAAAATAAGACAAACCGGATACTATTTTTTAGGATATTATTCATTGTTATCCCCCTTTTGCTCAATATCAGTTTGAGCGTCCATTCTTTTGTTTTCAACTAGATAGACAAATTCTAAGTTGTAGAAGTTAGTAGCAGATTTAATATTCAAAGTCAAGAAATTGCTTGAAGGATCTTTAATAATACTTGTCACTCTGCCAATCATCAATTGTGCAGGGAAGCTAGAAGAATAAGGGCTTGTCAATACGGTGTCTCCAATTTTTGGCGAGGCACTTTTAGAAATATTTTTTAAAGACAAGATCTCTGTACTTTTTCCATCCCATTCGATACTTCCAGCAATTCGATCTCTTTTTAACATGGCACTTACTTTACTATTGCGATGCAATAAGCTCATGATCTTACTGTAGTTGTCATTCACTTCTACAACGATGCCTACAATCGATCCATCAGGACTAATGGCTGCCATATCTTTTTTGACACCTTGTAAAGCGCCACGTTCTATGGTGATATAATTTTTTTGTAAAGTAAAACTGTTGCCCACCACTTTCGCTGGGTAGTAAAAAAACTTTCTAATTTTCTCTAAACTATCTTTTCTTAAAATCAATGTGCCAGATTTGACACTCGTATCGTAGGGTACAAAATTTTGTGCTAGCTCGTTTCTGAGTGCAACATTTTCTGCAACTAATTTTGCATTGGTTGCTTTCAAGTCAAAAAAGTAGGCCCATTCATTGTAATAGCTATTCACTCTTCCTGCAACGGAGTTGTTCCAATTGCCAAAAAAAGTTTCGTGAGATTTACTATATGAAGACAACATGACCAACGATACAATTTGAAGTATCAGGAAGCTAAAAAAAGTAAAATTCTGTCGTATAAAGCCAATGATATTCTTCATTAGGTATTATCTCATAATAAATGGAAAACGTTGGTAGTTTTTCAATGCAATGCCTGTTCCACGCACAACACTCTTTAAAGGATCGTCTGCTACATGAACTGGCAACTTAATTTTTGCACTCAATCTTTTATCTAAACCTCTTAAAAGTGAACCACCACCTGTAATATACAAACCTCTACGATAGATGTCTGCAGCCAATTCCGGAGGAGTGGTCTCTAAAGCTTTTAAGATGGCTTCTTCGATTTTGAAAATACTTTTATCTAAGGCTTCTGCAACTTCTTGGTAAGATACCATGATTTGTTTTGGAATTCCTGTTACTAAGTCTCTGCCATTTACTGGCATATCTTCTGGTGGATTGTCTAAATCTTTTAATGCAGCACCAACATGTATTTTAATTTGTTCTGCAGTACGCTCTCCAACCAATAAACTATGGTAACGTCTTAATGCTTCCATAATATCTGCTGTGAATTCATCTCCGCCTACACGAATACTTTGATCACAAACAATACCTGCTAAGGCAATGACAGTGATACCTGTTGTACCACCACCAATATCAATGATCATATTTCCAACTGGTTCTTCTACATCGATACCAATACCCAATGCAGCTGCCATTGGTTCATGAATCATATATACTTCCTTAGCACCTGCTTGTTCAGCGCTATCACGTACTGCTCTTTTTTCTACTTCAGTAATTGAAGATGGAATACAAATGACCATTCTCCAACTTGGAGGAAACAATGGTTTTTTAGGATAAATCATTTTCATCAACTCACGAATCATCAATTCCGCAGCATTAAAGTCGGCAATAACTCCGTCTTTCAAAGGACGAATTGTTTTAATGCTTTCGTGTGTTTTTTCGTGCATCAATAAAGCCTTCTTGCCGACACCCAACACTTCCT
The DNA here is from genome assembly GCA_943324415.2 of Sediminibacterium ginsengisoli. Classification (GTDB taxonomy): domain Bacteria; phylum Bacteroidota; class Bacteroidia; order Chitinophagales; family Chitinophagaceae; genus Sediminibacterium; species Sediminibacterium ginsengisoli_C. The sequence goes on from CALPLN020000051.1 coordinate 2,359, forward strand.
TCATATTATTCCTGTTCAGGGCTATAATTGAAGGTTCATTTACAACCACTTCATCATTGTGGATGATCAGTGTATTAGCGGTACCCAAGTCCATTGCAATCTCTTGGGTGAAAAAGTTAAATAAGCCCATATTCGTTCAGTATTTTACATTCATTGGAATGATGCAAAAATCATCTAAAATCCTTGAACTACAAAGCTTTTTAAAAAAATGAACAATATAAATTTTTAACAAGGATTAGTTCTTGAACTCGTAACCAATATCTTTTCTATAATTCATGCCTTCAAATTGGATCATTGTCAATGCATTTTTTGCGGTATCGACTGCTTCTGTGATCGTGTTTCCTTGTGCGGTGACCGTTAAAACACGGCCTCCGTTTGTGACAATCACATTGTCCTTAAATCCAGTACCAGCTTGGAATAGCGTTGTTTTTGTATTTTGATTTACAAGGTCTAATCCAGTTATTGGGAATCCTTTTTGGTAATCGCCAGGGTAGCCTCCGCTGACCGCCATGACAGTGGCAAAAGCACCTGCATTGTATTCAATATTTACATCTTCCAAAGTGCCGTTATCGGTTGCTGCTAAAATGCTCACTAAGTCGGTTTGTAAACGGGGGAGAATGACTTCTGTTTCGGGATCTCCCAATCGGCAATTGTATTCAATGACGGATGGTTCGCCATCGCAGTTCATTAAGCCAAAAAATACAAAACCTTTATAGACCAATCCTTCTTTAGCAAGGCCTTCAATCGTAGGACGTACAATCTTTTGCTCCACTTTTTCCATAAAAAGATCGTCCATAAAGGGCACTGGACTTACACAGCCCATTCCGCCTGTATTTAGCCCTGTATCGCCTTCTCCTATTCGTTTGTAGTCCTTTGCATGACCTATAATTTGGTAGTTTTTGCCATCTGTCAAGGCAAATACACTGACTTCTATCCCGGTTAAAAATTCCTCAATGACCACTCTAGCACTCGCTGTTCCAAATTGTTTATGTTGCAACATGGATTCAAAACAATCCAAGGCTTCTTGGTGTGTTGCGGCAATAATTACGCCCTTGCCAGCTGCCAATCCATCTGCTTTTAGTACAATTGGTAAGCGATGCGCAGCTATATAACCTCTCCCTTCCTCATAATTTTCAATGGTAAATTCGGCGTATCCAGCTGTTGGAATCTGGTGTCTTTGCATGAAATGCTTGCTAAAAGCTTTACTGCCTTCAAGTTGTGCCGCAGCTGCAGAGGGGCCAATTACATTGATAGCTTGGGTTGCCTCATCGTTTGCGAAAAAATCAAAAATGCCTTTTACAAGTGGTTCTTCTGGTCCTACAATGATCATATCAACCTCGTAAGCGATTGCTGCTTGCTTTAAGCCCTCAAAATCGTCCATTCCAATAGGCAAATTGGTGCCAATCCCTGCGGTACCTGGATTTCCAGGTGCGATATACAAATGATCACAATGGTAGCTTTGTGCTATTTTCCAAGCCAAAGCATGTTCTCTTCCGCCAGAACCAATAAGTAAAATATTCATAATTGAGGTGATTGCAGCACGAAAGTAAAAATTATTGAAGGGATTTTATTATTTTGTACCAATTAAATAAACCTTTTATTATGTCTACAACGACACAACGCCATCCCAAAGGACTCTATGTCTTGTTCGCAACGGAAATGTGGGAACGTTTTAACTACTATGGAATGCGTGCCATTTTGGTCTTGTTTTTAGTTAAAGCAATGGCTTTTAATCAGATCGATGCTTCGCAAGTATATGGTAGTTATACAGGTCTTATCTATCTAACCCCGTTATTGGGAGGGTATATTGCAGATCGCTATTGGGGCAATAAGCGTTCTATTATTGCTGGTGGATTGGTGATGGCCATTGGTGAATTTGTGTTGTTCTTTTGTGGGCACTTCTATGACAATGCAAGTTTAGCAATGCCTTTATTTTATACGGGTTTAGGCTGTATGATTGCAGGCAATGGTTTTTTCAAGCCTAATATTTCTAGTATGGTAGGTCAATTGTATAAAAAAGGAGACTCGAAAATTGATGCGGCATACACGATTTTTTACATGGGTATCAATACTGGAGGCGCACTTGGGCCGATCGTGTGTGGCTTTTTTGGCGACACAGGAAATAATGGAGATTTCAAATGGGCCTTTCTTGCAGGTGGTGTGGCGATGTTGTTAAGTGTTGTTACGCAAATTCTATTTCAGAAAAAATATTTAATAGATGCAGATGGTCAGTCAATAGGGGATGCACCAAAAGATGCACCAAAATTATTGCAAAAAATACCAGTCATGATTGGACTTTTATTTTTGCTTTCACTTGTAACGATTGCGCTTGTTTATATTGACATTAAGGTGGTGAGTTATTTATTTTGGTTATTAATTGCATGTATTCTTTTAATTGCATTTATCATTTTCTCTGACAAATCACTAGATGGTATTCAAAAAAAGAAAGTGGCTGTATTGTTTACTGTTTCTTTCTTTGTTATCTTTTTTTGGAGTGCTTTTGAACAAGCAGGTGCATCACTTACATTCTTTGCTTCTGAAAACACGCAACGTGATTTAGGATTTTTTGTAGTTCCTGCAAGTTTTTTCCAATCCTTGAATTCCATCTTCGTCGTTTCTCTTGCACCTTTGGTTGCTTGGATTTGGATTAAATTAGGTAAAGCCAAAAGAGAACCATCCTCTCCATTTAAAATGGCGATGGGTTTAATGTTATTGGCTCTTGGTTATTTATGGATTGCAACTGGGGTGAATGGCGTAGGAACAGGCGTTAAAGTAAGTATGATCTGGTTGATTGGTATGTATATGATGCATACTTTCGGAGAGCTATGTTTGTCTCCAATTGGATTGTCTTTATTCAATAAATTAGCTCCAGTTAAATTTGCTTCTTTATTAATGGCAGTCTGGTTTACAGCCAATGCATTTGCGAATAAATTAGCTGGTGTGTTTAGTACATTGTATCCGGAAAATGGCAAGACAACTTCTTTTGCTGGTTATCAAATTACGAACCTACATGAGTTCTTTATGTTCTTTGTATTTATGGCAGGAATTGCCTCATTGATTTTATTCTTATTATCAAAAAAATTGAAGAATTTAATGGAACAATAATTGTTTTAAAAATCTATATAAAAAAAGCCTCGATGATATCGAGGCTTTTTTTATGAGGTACAATTATGTGTAATTTAAAATTTGTAAGCGATGTCAATTTATAGTACGCCTTTTACAATTTCATCCACTACTGCAGGGTCAAGTAAGGTTGACGTATCTCCTAAACTAGTTAATTCTCCTTCTGCAACTTTGCGAAGAATGCGACGCATGATTTTTCCTGATCTTGTTTTCGGCAGTCCAGAAACAAATTGAATTTTATCAGGCTTTGCAATGGGTCCAATAATCCTTGTGACTGTTTGTAGGATATCTTTTCGAACCATATCTGCTGTGCCATGCGTGTCTTGCGCATGTGATCCAGTATAGATGACAAATGCATAGATGCCTTGACCTTTGATATCATGCGGATAACCTACTACGGCACTTTCTACAACACCAGCATGCATATTGATTGCGTTTTCTACTTCGGCTGTACCAATCCTATGACCACTCACATTCAACACATCATCTACGCGACCTGTGATTCTATATTGTCCTGCTTCGTTTCTGAATGCGCCATCTCCAGTAAAATATAAGTTATCATAAGTAGCAAAATAATTGGTCCTGCACCTTTCATGATCACCATAGGTTGTTCTAATGGTCGAAGGCCATGCTTGTTTAATGCATAGATTTCCACGTAAAATTCCAGGTTCCTCATCAGAAGTGGTCTTGACCACTTCTTCTCCTTTATCATCCACTAAAACAGGTTCAATGCCCGGCATTGGATAAGTTGCCCAACCTGCCTTGCCTGGTGTAATCCCCGCCATATTAGAAATCATGATACCACCGGTTTCTGTTTGCCACCAAGTATCTACAATAGGACATTTGTTTTTACCAATATGTTCATTGTACCAATTCCAAGCTTCTTCATTGATGGGTTCACCAACTGTGCCTAAAACCTTTAAACTACTTAAATCATGTTCTTTCACAGGACCCAATCCAAATCCCATGAGAGAACGGATTGCTGTTGGTGCAGTGTACAAGATGTTCACTTTGAACTTGTCAATAATATCCCAGAATCTTCCTGCATCCGGGAAGGTTGGGATGCCCTCAAACATCATGGAGGTGCCTCCAGCACTTAATGGAGCATACACCATATAACTATGTCCTGTAATCCATCCTATATCTGCAGTACAGAAGAAGATATCATCAGGATGGTAGTTGAATGTGTTGACAAAAGTATAGTTGGTGTACACCATATATCCTGCCACACTATGCACCACTCCTTTAGGTTTTCCTGTTGATCCAGAAGTGTATAAAATAAATAAAGGATCTTCTGCATCCATTGCTTCTGCTGGAACAAACTGTGTGCCTTGAGCGGCTACTTTTTTAATTTCATCCTCCCACCAAACATCTCTTCCTTTTAACATAGACACTGCAGTCCTTGTTCTTGTACAAACAATTACGCGCTGAATATTTTTATTGCCTACTAAGGCATCATCGATGACAGATTTTAATGGAATGTCTTTGGCACCTCTATAGGCACCATCACATGTGATGATAAAATTGGCTTTAGCATCATCTAAACGATCTGCAATACTTTGTGCAGAGAAGCCGCCAAAGATAACACTATGAATGGCACCAATTCTTGCACAAGCTAATACTGCAATGGCCAATTCAGGAATCATCCCCATATAAAGACAAACACGATCGCCCTTTTTTACACCATTATTATAAAGCACTTGTGCAAACTGACATACTTTTAAATGGAGTTGTTTATAGGTAATGATACGGTGGCTTTCTGCTGGATCATTGGGTTCCCAAATAATAGCGGGCTTTTCGCCCATGGTTTCTAAATGTCTATCCAAACAGTTTTCGGTAATATTTAATTTGCCTCCTATAAACCATTTAATAGAAGGTTCCTTGAAATTCCAGTCACTTACTTTATCCCATTTTTTCTGCCATGTAAAATTTTCGGCGACTTCTCCCCAAAATGCATCCGGTGTTTGAATACTTTTCTGGTAGGCCTCGTGGTAACCTGCAAGGTCTTTAATTTGATAAGGATAGGACATGTGTAACATTTAAAATTAGTCTTCCAAATTTACATTTTTTAAGTTTATCTAATTAACTTGAACAGCAGCTATTAAACAATTAAATTTATGAGTTTCGTCACAAAGCCTAGTAAAATCAGTTTGGTGATTGGTGCGTCTTCTGTAGGCACTTTGATAGAATGGTATGACTTTTACATTTTTGGTATGTTGGCAACCATCATTTCAAAACAATTTTTCCCTTCAGATGCAGGTACATCCGCACTTTTAAGTACGTTGGCGATTTTTGCTGCAGGATTTATTGTTCGTCCTTTTGGCGCACTCGTGTTTGGAAGATTGGGGGATATCATTGGTCGTAAATACACTTTCTTGCTGACTTTGGTATTGATGGGTGGTTCCACTTTTGCGATTGGCTTAGTGCCAGGTTTTGCAACGATTGGATGGGCGGCACCTATTTTAGTGTTGATATTAAGATTGGTACAAGGATTGGCATTGGGTGGAGAATATGGCGGTGCTGCAACTTATGTGGCGGAACATGCACCTGCCAATAGAAGAGGATTCTGGACTAGCTGGATTCAGACAACTGCTACATTGGGTTTATTCTTGGCATTGGGTGTGATTATATTCATTAGGTCCAATCAGGGTGTCGAAGCATTTAGTGCAGAGTGGGGAGGATGGAGGTATCCATTTTGGATGTCCATCATTTTAGTGGTGGTGTCCATTTTGATCCGAATGAAAATGAGTGAGTCGCCGATGTTCACTAAATTAAAATCAGAAGGCAAAACGTCTACCAATCCTTTAAAAGAAAGTTTTGGACATAAAGCCAATTTCAAAATGGTATTGTTGGCCTTATTTGGTGCAGTGATGGGGCAGGGCGTGATTTGGTATACAGGTCAGTTTTATGCACAAAGTTTTATCGAGACAGTCTGTAAAGTGGAGTTTGTACAGTCAAGAAACTTGATGTTATGGGCTATTTTATTTGCTACGCCGTTCTTTGTTATTTTTGGTTATTTAAGTGATAGAATTGGAAGAAAATGGATCATGATGTTGGGTATGTTAGCGGGTATCTTGACTTACAGGCCGATTTATCAATATTTCTTAGATGCGACGAATGCAAAAAATAGAACTGAAAAAATTGATTTAGCGCATACGATCAGTTCGGAAAAAATAGCAACTGTGGATGTAAAAGATCGAACAAAAATACTAGTAGTTCAGAAAGTGGATACGGCTTATTTGGATGGGGCAATCTTTAGTTATACCAAAACAGATACGCTTCAGATAGCTGCCGAATTCAGTGACATCAATGCTAGTAAGATTCAATATGTGCAGGTAGATCCCCTTGACGGCACTCAATTTGATACTGTTTTATTGCAATTGAAATCAAGCGCTGGATTGAATCTGGATACAACGCGTATCGCAGATGTAGTTGTTCTATCTAAGTCGGCAAAGCCAACTATTTTAGTTGAAAAAACATTGGATCATGCTACGTATTGGAATTTAATCTGGTTGGTGTTTGTTCAGATTTTATATGTGACGATGGTATATGGTCCAATTGCGGCATTCTTGGTGGAATTGTTCCCAACTAAAATTCGTTATACCTCCATGTCTTTGCCTTATCATATTGGCAATGGTGTATTTGGGGGGCTGGTTCCTTTCTTGGGCACATTGATTGTGGAGTTTACAAAAACGACAGACAATCCTGCTGGGGATCCGCTTGCAGGATTATGGTATCCAATTGGTGTTGCTTCTATCTGTCTATTCATTGGCGTCATCTATTTAACCAATAAGGTGGACAAAGAAGTAATGGACTAAAAAAATCATGTACATGAATACAATTAAAAAAATATTAGGATTGGTTTGGATGTGTTTAGCGCCAGCGATCATTTGGTTCTTAGTAGCTCAAGCCATACAGAAAATTGGCCTATCGACGGACTTAACTAGATCCAATGTAACCTTGCAATGGGTTATTATCTTGACCATCTTTACGCCCATTTGCATTGGCTTCTTCATTTTTGGCTACTATGGACTTAAGGGGGAATATGATCAATTGCCTACAAGTTCGAAAGATGTAGAATAATGTTTTACTTTTGAGCATGTCTTTTACAGTACAATCCATCTCTAAAAAGTTTGATCAATTCCAAGCGGTGGAATCCTTAAGTTTTTCCATTCAGCCGGGCGAGATTGTGGGTTTTCTTGGCCCTAATGGAGCAGGAAAAAGTACCACTTTAAAAATGATTGCAGGCTTCTTAACTCCGGATACAGGATCGATTCAGTTATCAGGAATTGATTTAAAACAGAACGAAGTAGCCTACAAAAAGAAGATTGGTTATTTGCCAGAATCCAATCCATTGTATGCCGACTTGTATGTGCTTGAATATTTAAATTTCCTAGCAAGTATACATGCGATTTCTACACCATTAAAAAGAATACAAGAAGTGATTGCGCAAACTGGACTCTTGTCCATGCAACACAAAAAAATAGGTTTTTTATCCAAGGGCTATCAACAAAGAGTTGGGATCGCTGCAGCAATCTTGCATGCACCCGAATTGATTTTATTGGATGAACCTACTTCTGGTTTGGATCCCAATCAGTTGATTGAAATTAGGGCGTTGATTCAATCGCTGAGTGCCAATGCAATGATTTTATTTTCATCTCATATATTACAAGAAGTTGCTGCCATTTCAGATAGGGTGCTAGTTTTACATCAGGGTAAATTAGTAGCCAATCAGTCAATCCAATCAATGACGCAATCTAGTCAACACAATTTATTGGTGCAGTTCCAAGAAGACATGACAGCGCACCTGCCGCTCATTCAATTAAAATACAAGCTATTAGAACAGCAGGACAAACGCGCGTTAGTAATTCAAGCAAAAGATATAGTGGAGTTGGATCAAGCTAGACAATACTTAATGGGATTGGCTTTGGAGAAAGGGTTGCATATCGAACGTTTGCAGACACAAGAAGCAAGTTTAGAAGAAATATTCAAATTGCTTACGCATTAAAAAAAATGGGTGTAAATTGCGCAGACAAACAGCAATTAATTTTTTAGAAAAATAAATCATCCAATTATGAGTTACATTATTGAAGTACATGCAAGACAAATTTTAGATAGTAGGGGTAATCCAACCGTAGAGGTGGACGTATTAACAGACGACGGTGCAATGGGTCGTGCTGCTGTTCCAAGTGGTGCAAGTACAGGTATTCACGAAGCTGCTGAATTAAGAGACAACGATAAAAAGAAATATTTAGGTAAAGGTGTATTGAAGGCTGTTAAAAATGTAAACACATCTATTGCTGATGCCTTGATTGGTTTTGACATTACTTCTCAAGCTGCAATCGATCAAGTGATGATTGATTTAGATGGCACTGCAAATAAAACTAAATTGGGTGCAAATGCAATTTTAGCAGTAAGTATGGCTGTTGCAAAAGCAGCGGCTGAAGAAGCGAATTTGCCATTGTACAGATATATCGGTGGCACCAATGCAAGAACATTGCCTATGCCAATGATGAATATCTTGAATGGTGGTGCACACGCAGACAATAAAATTGATTTCCAAGAATTCATGATCATGCCTGTAGGCGCTACATCATTTAGCGAAGGCTTAAGATGGGGCGTTGAAA
>CALPLN020000052.1 GCA_943324415.2 Sediminibacterium ginsengisoli
CAGTAGACAAAAGGCTTGTAATAAATTCTTTGCCAGTTTCACTTGTTTTATAAATTTTCACTTTTCCTGATTCGATATAAAAAAGCTTGTTTGGATGTTGTCCCTCTGCGTATATAATTTGTTTCTTTTTGTATTCAACAATATCATGTTGTTCCAATGCGTCATGCATTTCGTCTTTCTTGCCTAAGTCTGTAAGAATTTGATACCAACCCTCGATGCCTTTCACTGAACTTGATTGATTGCGTTTAGCTTTTTCTAATCTAGTATGAATGGCATTGATTAATTCTGCATCAGTAAATGGCTTGGTGATATAGTCGTCCGCGCCCATTTCCATACCTTTTCTTAAATCATTGCGCTCGCTTTTAGCACTTAAAAAAATGAATGGGATTTGTTGAAGTCCTGGCTCTTTATTGATGATCTGAAAAACACCATATCCGTCTAGTACGGGCATCATGATATCACAAATGATTAAATCAGGTTGATGTAGTCTTGCCATTTCAATACCCACTTTGCCATTTTCTGCACTGATCACTTCAAACTGCGCAAGGGATAAGATTTCCGCCGTATTGTCTCTCAATGCCTCATTGTCTTCTATCAATAATATTTTTTCCATAAACCGGATTGCTTTAAATAGTTTTTTGTTGATTTGGTAGGGCTATACAAAAAGTACTACCAGCTTCTAATTGGCTTTGGTAGCTAATCTTTCCTTTCAGTAATTCTATGTATCTGCCAACAATATGCAAGCCCAATCCAGTTCCTTGAATATTGGTTGCATTGGTAGCTCTAAAAAATCTTTCAAATAGATGCATTTGGTCTTTTTCCGGGATACCCATGCCATGATCAATCACTTTAATCAGGATAAGCTCGTCTTGAAGACTCGTTTCAATTTTAATTTCATTATGATCTGGCGAAAATTTAATAGCATTTGACACTAAGTTGATCAATACATTCTTTAAAAGGCTAGCGTCTGAATAGCAATGCGTGATACCATGATTTTCGTATATTAATTCCTGTCCATTTTTTAACAATACATTCATTTCATTAATCACACCTTGGATACACATATTTAAGTCAAAGATTTCAAAATTAATTTCAACTTTACCTTCTTCAATTTTACCCAAAGACAGAAATTCATTTAAAATATCTGTCAAGGTTTTTACGGAAGATTTAATTCTATCAATATGTTTATCTCGTTTCGGTTGATCTTCGGTTGTTTCATATTTAGCCAATAATGAAATGGAAGATAAGATAGTGCTCAAAGGCGTTCTAAATTCATGAGATGCCATAGATACGAATCTAGATTTCAGATCATTCACTTCTTTCTCTTTTTCAAGTGATTTGGTAAGACTATCTTTTGAAGCTTGGAGTTCGATTAAAGTTTTTTGTAATTCTTCGGTTCTGCTTGCTACTTTTTCTTCCAAGCTAGTATTGAGCTTTCTAATTTCTGCTTCTGATTCTTGTCTTTTTGTAATGTCAGATATAAAAGCAATGACATATTTTGATTCTTCTGTTTCAAAATGGCCTAAACTAATCTCTACGGGAAATTCAGAACCGTCTTTTCTAAGTGCGCGAAGTGTCATGCCCAAGCCCATGGATCTTGCTTGTGGTTTTTTGATATAACCATCTCTATGATGCACATGTGCGTGGTGGTATCTTTGAGGGATTAATTTTTCAAGTTTTTCGGATACAATTTCGTCCTCTTGATAACCAAACAATTTATTAGCATAATGATTGGACATCACAATATCTCCCAATCCGTTTACTACAACAATCCCCATTGAAGCTGAGTTGAAGAGTGCTTCGAATCTGAGGTCTTTGTACTGGCTTGAAAGGGGCATGAATCGAGTATTAATGAGAGTGCAAAGTTACTTAGATTAAGGCAGAAAAGGCAGGAATTTATCGGTTTGGACTTCCTTCAAAATAGGAGCGGTATCGTTCAGTTTTCGATGATTCAACACGATTTCATATTTGTATAAATAGTTGGCTGCCATTTGGGTTGAAGTAAAATTAGACATGACATAATCATGACAGTTTTTTTGATCATATTGACCTGCCTCTTTAACAGCATCTACAAGTGCAGACAATGAATTACTAGTAAATCCCACGGAAGGTGCTATCATTTCTTTTAAGGATCCATATGGTGTGCCAAATACAGGACAGCCAAAATATAAGCTTTCTATAATGGATAAGCCAAATGGTTCATTCCATAAAACGGGAAAAATCAATCCTTTCGATCCTTTCAATAATGCATTTTTTTCTGCACCACCTTTCATCCCATCAAATCGAACACGAGGATCAAAAGTCAGTCGAATGCCTTGATTGAGATTGAATCTTTTGCCGCCTATCACTCTTAGTGTAATATTGGCTTTCTGAGCGATTTTAATGGCGCCTCTCACATTTTTTACACGCCATGCGGCATCTCCTAAAAAATGAAAATAGTGTCTATGTTGATTTAGCCCTGGATCTCCATAATCAGCTGGATCAATGCCGTTGTGTACAAAGGATTCACTTCCGTATCTGTTGGCATGATTTTTTGAAACAAAAACGGTATTGATATCTAAGGGGTTTTGGTCATTTGTATTTCCGTGTAAAGTAAAAATATAGGGGATGGCAGGTGTTTCATTCACCCTGCAATTCAAATGCACCACATCTACTCCAGCAGGTATTTGTTGATTAAATGGAATCTCGTGATTTAATACATGAACCCCGGTCGCAAATTCACAATAGGATCCTGAAGCAACTAAATAGGAGACCTGGTGTCCCATATGAACCAACTGCTTCCCGAGCCACCAGATGACTCTTTCTGTACCTCCGTATTTCTGAACAGGTATACTAGTATTATTGACGATGAGGATATGCATACCCAATATTACGATAAAAATAAATGCATGTTTCAACTTTGTATTTTGAAATTGTATTGATTTATGATATTAGTCATTTTTTTCCCTAAGTAATATCATATCCATAACAGTTTGTAATTCATAACTTTGTAATAATTCTTTATTGAATCAAGTTCTAAATCATTTTTTCATGCGCAACAAGCCTTCTGCTGTCATTTTATATTTAGTGATATTTTTTACTGCTTGTCGACATGAAATTGCCGAATTAAATCCTGCTTTTCAAACAGCTACAGTTGACACAGCTAATGGAACCAAGCCAATTGATACCACAAACAATCCTATTAATATTACATGTAACCCAGATACGGTCTATTTTGCCTCTCAGTTTTTCCCATTAATTCAATCAAGTTGCGCCATGAGTGGTTGCCATGATGCAGTTACGAAAGCTGATGGAATTGTATTGACTGATTATGCCAATATTATGAAGATAGTTAGAGCAGGTGATCCTGTAAATAGTAAGTTATATAAATCACTGATAGATTCAGACCCCGAAGACAGAATGCCGATGGCGCCTGTGCCTCCATTTAATCAAACTCAAATTGCGCTTGTGTACAAGTGGATTCAACAAGGGGCGAAAAACAATGCTTGTACAAACACAACCTCTAGTGCATGTGTGACTACGAACATGTCATTTGTAAATAATGTACTCCCAATTTTTACCATCAATTGTAATGGGTGTCATAATGCGACCGCGCCAGCTGGAGGGATTAATTTAACTACTTTTGCTGGAACCAAAGCCGCGAGTGCAAGATTGGTTGGTTCTATATCACATACAACGGGTTATGTGCCGATGCCTTCAAGCACGACTAAATTAAGTGCTTGTGATATCAATAAAATTGCTTCATGGGTAAGCCAGGGCACTTTAAATAATTAATAATGAAAGCTATCAATACCATTCTTGCAATTTTTATAGTTTCTGTTACATTGACTTCTTGTTTTTATGATAAAGCAGATGTGGTTTATCCAACTACAGCTTTGTCATGTGACACGGTCAATGTGACCTACACGAATCAAATTGTATCCATTGTAAATGCACAGTGTAATTATTGTCACGGTGCTGCAGCAAATAGTATTGGCGGGGGTATATACTTAAATACGTATGCTGCTCTTAAACCTTATGTAAACAATGGTAGTTTCTTAAATTCGATTTTGCAAAATGGCAAAGCGTCAGCGATGCCTAAAAATGGTGCAAAGTTGGATAATTGTTCCATTCTTAAAATACAGTCATGGATCAATAAAGGCGCATTAAATAATTAAATATATTCCGTATGAAAAGAGTCGTTTTAAGTTTTTGTTTTATTGCAATAGGATTCAATAGTCAAGCACAACAAGTATTTGCCACCAAAACTGGACAGTTGTTTTTTAATGCGACAGGAGGGGATGTAAAAATTGCTGCAGTTAACAATCAAACTGATTCAAAATTTGTAAGTACGACTGGCCAAATCATTTTTGGTGCATTAATTAAGGGATTCAAGTTTGAGAATCAACTTATGGAGGACCACTTTAATGAAAACTACATGGAGTCTACACAGTTTCCTAAAGCCGATTTTAAAGGCTATATCACCAATATTAAAGAGGTTAATTTTACGAAAGATGGAGACTATGCTATAAAGGTGGAGGGTAATTTGACAATTCATGGCGTGACCAATAAGGTGAGTACAGAAGGAGTAATGCAGTTAAAAGGGGGGAAGCCAAATATTATAGGCTCGTTTAAAATTCCAATCAAGCAATATGGAATCAAAGGATCTTATATTGGCGAAAAAATCGCATCAGAAGCCACTATTAAATTAAACTGTAAATATTAAACATTGAAGCAGTCAAACTATTATATCATATTAATTGTTTTCTTGTTATTTGGCACTGTCCAAACACAGGCACAAGACATCGATTTATTTTCAGAAAAAGATACAGTAAAGGTTAAAGATATCACCACTGCAACGTTCAAGTCAAGTAGAGTGGTGAATGGTCAATCTATTGAAAATGTGGGTGTGGGTGTATTGGATTTTAAAATATTGCATCGATTTGGTGCAATCAATCAAGGGGGATATGAATTATTTGGTCTAGATCAAGCAACTATGCGCATGGGGTTAGATTATGGCTTGACAAAGCGATTCATGTTTGGCGTGGGAAGAAGTACGTATCAAAAGCAATATGACGGATTCGTGAAATATAAAATAGTACAACAACAATCTGGATTAAAGGAGATACCTGTAGGGATTAGTTTGGTAAGTACTGTGATTTATAAATCACTGAGGTCAGCGCCCAATGCACAATACATTGAATATAGTTCTGATAAAATTGCTTATGCACATCAATTGCTGATAGCTAGAAAATTCAATGATTATTTTTCTATGCAAATAACGCCAACAATTATACATTACAATTTAGTAGAGAAAAGTAGTATACCGAATGATTTCAAATCAGTGGGTATAAGTATGCGACAAAGAATTAGTAAGAGGGTGAATATTACAGGAGAATATTTTTATCGAATAGATAAACTAGAAGGATATCATGACCCACTTACATTTGGCCTAGATATTGAAACAGGAGGGCATGTGTTTCAATTACATGTAACCAATTCTACTGGCATGACGGAACGTACTTTTATTAATGAAACAACTGGCAGTTGGTCTAACAAGGATATTCGATTTGGGTTCAATTTAGTACGTGCGTTTACTTTGAAAAAACCTAAAGCATTAAAAAATATTTATTAAGAAATCATGGTCAAGAAATTACTTATCATAGGTGTTATTTTTGCCATGCTGATTGCGGCGGCGGCCTACTATTATGTGTTTATTTATTCAGTAAAACACCATAGAGACGTGAATAATGAATCAGCTATTTCAATTACGTCCACGGATTTAACCAAAGCTTTTTTAGACAATGAACAAGCAGCCAATCAAAAGTATTTGAATCAAGCAATCCAAGTCACTGGGGCTGTTTTGGATATAACTTATGACCAATCCCATCAAAAAACGGTACTTATAGGTTCAGAAACAGAAATATCTAATGTGTTTATCACTTTAAAAGACACATCGGTAAGCTTTAAAATTGGGGATACAATCCTCGTAAAAGCCATTTGTAATGGTTTTTTGTCTGACATTGTCCTTGTTGATGGGGTCGTAAAACACTAATCATATTTTTTATTATTGCTTTTGAAAAAGTCTTAACTTCAAAACCTTAATAAAAATTTGATTGCATGAAAAGACTTTTTACTATCTCAGCCCTTTTTTGTGCTTTTATTGTACAAGCACAAATAAAAGCCACAACTGCTCAAGAAAGATTAAAAACAATTGACCAGAGAAAGCAATTGTTGAGTAGATCTACATTGAATGAAACAAGTTTCAGAAATATCGGCCCCTCTATCATGAGTGGTCGTGTAGTTGACATTGAAGTGAACCCTCAAGATCCTACTGAGTTTTACGTGGCGTATGCTTCTGGAGGTTTATGGCATACACAAAATAACGGACAAAGTTTTACACCTATTTTCGATTCGGTAGATGTGCTCACGATAGGTGATATCGCTGTAAATTGGCAAAATAAAATGATTTGGGTTGGAACGGGCGAAGTAAACAGTAGTCGTTCTACCTATGCTGGGCTTGGTGTTTATAGGACATCCAATAATGGTAAAAGCTGGGAGTATTTAGGCTTACCAGAAAGTCACCATATTGGTAAGATTCAGCTATCAGCTAAAGATCCTAATACTGCATGGGTTGCTGTACTCGGACATTTATATTCAGAGAGTAAAGAAAGAGGTATTTACAAAACTTCAGATGCAGGAAAAACCTGGAATCAAACATTGGCATTAGATGCAAATACAGGAGCTATTGATGTGGATATAGATCCTAGCAACGAACAAGTATTGTATGCTGCTATGTGGTATCGTACAAGAACAGCATCTAATTTTGAAGAATCAGGTAAAACATCTGGAATTTATAAAAGTACAGACGGGGGTGATCATTGGACTTTAATGTCTACGCCAACAAGTGGGTTCCCTTCTGGGGAGGGTGTAGGTAGAATTGGATTGGCGGTGTATCCAAAAAATCCATCAATAGTTTATGCGATTGTAGATAACAATTTTCATCAACCTGATACTGCAATGCAAAAAGCAGCTGATACATCAAGATATGTATTAAGAGATTTTAAAGCCTTAACGGTAGATCAGTTTCTTGCATTAGACAATAGAAAATTAAATGCTTTTTTAAAGTCACCTCGTAATGGCATCCCTGCTAAATATGCTGCTGACAATTTGAAAGAAGAGGTTAAAACAGGAAAATTAGCCCCAAATTGTATTTGGGATTATCTATATGACGCCAATACTGCTTTATTTGAAACTCCTATTTATGGGGCTCAAGTTTATCGTTCAGACAATGCAGGTGTTAGCTGGGTTAAAACCCATGCAAAGCCAATCGAATTGTATAGAACGTATGGTTATTATTTTGGTAAAGTGTTCGTGAGTCCAAGTAATCCTGAAAAAATTGCTATCACTGGAGTTGGCGTCTTATTAAGTACAGATGGCGGAAAAACATTTAATTCAATTGGCAAAGAGAATGTGCATGCTGACCACCATTTTGTATGGATGAATGGACAACGCGATAGTCATATGATTATTGGCAATGATGGTGGATGTAATATTACTTATGACAATGGTGCACATTGGTTCAAAGCAAATACGCCAGCTGTAGGTCAGTTTTACAATATCACAGTGGATATGGCAAAGCCGTATAATGTATATGGTGGATTGCAAGACAATGGAACTTGGTTTGCATCAAGCTCAACAAAAGAAAACTATGATTGGTATGATAGTGGACACAATCCTTATACCATGTTAGGTGGAGGAGATGGCATGCAAGTACAAGTTGATTGGAGAGATAACAAAACGGTTTATAGTGGTTCTCAATTCGGATTTTATAGTAGACAAAATGTTGCGACAAAAGAAAGAAAAGCGGTACGTCCAATGAGAGACTTGGGTGAACCTGCTGTTCGTTACAACTGGCAAACGCCTATTTTATTGAGTCGTCACAATCAAGATGTATTTTATTTTGGATCAAATAAATTCCACCGTTCAATGAGTAAGGGAGATAGTTTGGTAACTTTAAGCGGTGACCTAACAACAAATCCAACTCAAGGGGATGTACCTTTTGGAACCTTATCTACAATAAGTGAAAGTCCAATCCGATTTGGTTTAATTTATACAGGTTCTGATGATGGCAATGTGCAAGTGTCTAAAGACGGAGGCAATAGCTTTAGTTTGATCAGCCAAAAATTACCTAAGGGTTTATATGTCACTAGAGTCATTGCTAGTAAGTACAATGTTGCTAGAGTTTACGTAACGTTAAATGGATACCGCAATGATCATTTTAACGCATATGTATATCAGAGTGATGATTATGGTACAACTTGGAAGCAAATTATGAAGGATTTACCTTCTGAGCCAGTGAACGTCATTAAGGAAGATGCAGTTTCTGAGAAAGTATTGTATGTTGGAACAGATGGCGGATTGTATGTTAGCTTAGATGGTGGAAATAGTTCAATGTCTTGGAACAAAGGATTGCCAGCAAGTGTTCCAGTTCATGATTTAGAAATTCATCCAAGAGATCATGAGATTGTGATTGGCACACATGGTCGTAGCCTTTACATTGCTAAATTGGAAGCATTAAGAAAGCAGGTGAAATAAATATTATCGATTGATATAAGCTTGTTCTTTTTGAACTAGCAAATTGAATATCTTTTCTAAAATAGGCGAATCTGTGGAAATCACGGATTCGTCTATTTTGCTTACAGGGATAATACGTTTGGTAGAACTAGCTATAAATGCACCTTTTGCTTTTGTCATTTCATCTAATGCAATCGGTCTTTCTTCTACTTGAATGCCATTCTCCGTAGCAACACTAAGTATATTTTTTCTAGTGATCCCTTTTAATATTTGATCTTTAGGCGTTACAATATGACCTTGTTCTGAGATCATGAATATATTAGATCTTGGACATTCTCTTACCATTCCTTCATGTGTGTATAAGATATCTTGACCTCCAAAAGCTTTTAATTTTGGTTGCAAGTAGATCGCCATTAAATAGTCAGTCGTTTTTACTTCGGGTAATTGACGTTGAAAAGGATGACTCATAAGGCCAAAAGGACTCACTGTAAAACTATTGGAAGGGATAGGTAGCGGTTGTTGGATGATCGTCAATCTCGGTTGCTCTAAACTATATCCATCAGAACTGTCCCCGCCAGAAACAATTAATTTTAAACCAGAGTAAGGCATATTATTCTTAGCTACAAGCTCTAGAACAATCTTTAAAATGGCTTCTTTTGACTGAGGCACTTCCATATGCATCAACGCTGCAGACTGGTACAATCTGTCTAAGTGATCGGAAACAAATAATGGCTGATTGTCCACAACTCTTAAGTAGTCGAAAATACCATAGCCTCTTTGTACCAATAAGTCATTTAATGACATGCCAGTTTGGTTAAAGGCACTTATATCTCCATTGTAATAACAGCTAACGTTTTCCAAAATAGATTGTTTTAAAGCTTAAATTTACTACAAAATTAATCAATATGGGATGGGTTAAAGAATTTAAAGATTTTGCAATTAAGGGTAATGTAATTGAATTGTCAGTAGCAGTAGTCATAGGTGCGGCATTCGGAGGCATTGTGAATTCATTGGTAGAGGATATCATAACGCCGTTGATTCTAACGCCAGCCATCAAGGCTGCTGGGGTGGCGGATATCGATAAATTAGCCTGGGGCGCTGTCAAGTATGGTAAATCACTAGCATCAATCATTCAGTTCGTATTTATCGCATTTGTACTCTTCTTAGTGATAAAAGGGGTTAATAAGATCAAAGAAAAACAAGCAGAAGCGGATAAATTGGAAAATGAAATCCCCAAAATCTCAAGTACAGATCAATTATTAATGGAGATTCGGGATGCTTTGAAGTCAAAATAAGTAGATGCCTTGAAGATTCAAGAATTTAATGTTTTCTTTTACTTCAAGGGGCAGTTTATATATGTAATTTTATTATATTTGGATTCCCCCAAAAGCGCTTAATTAATTTAAACTTCTTTACATGAAGCAGCGCGTAGTCTTATTGGCAGTCTCCTTTTTTCTTTTATTAAATAATTTAGATGCACAATCTTGGATTGTGAAAGACAGTATCTTGGTTTTTCCAGAGGGATTTTCTTCTTGGTTGAAAAGAAATAATGGGGGTATTGATTCTGCAAATCCAGGTCCAGGAAATTCTATGGGTATAAGCGGGATAGTTGGAACGAATCAAGGCATTGATTTATTTGATTTTAATAAAGATGGGCTTCCAGACTTAACATTCCAATTATTCCCGAGTAATAATGTAACAAGAGAATATCTAAAAGGCATTTTTATACAAAATAGAAATGGCAAGTTTATTTTAGATACCAACTATGTTATAAAAGCCAAGGGGGATATGTGGCTTGGAGGTTTTGGAGATTTTAATGGAGATGGACTTAATGATTATCATTATATTATTCAAAATTATCATGGGGCGGATAGTAACAGAAAGTATAGTCCTGAAATGATTTATGACCATTGGCCAGAGAAGGTCTTTATAAATAATGGAAAAAGTTTTGATACCATTACACTTGATGTGGATAATTTAACTGTTGAGTCTACCTATGTGGCTGATATAGATAAAGATGGTTCTGATGAGATTATTGCAGCGGATAGGGGCCCAAACTATATTAATATTTATAAATATGATAAAGTAAAGAAGCGTTTTTATAAAATATTCAATGACATTTCTACATTATGGAATAGTAGGTTTAATCCTTCTGTTAGCCGATATCCATTATTTAATGTTGTTGGAACAAATAGCCAAAATGAGTTTTCGGTTATTTTATTTGATAGTTCGAATTCTAAAGAGCTCAATGAGCCAGATTGGCAACCATATAATTTCAAAAAGTTTACACTTGCAAAATATAATTTCAATACTAAACAACTTGAAACAACCACATTAAATAGAGATTCAATTTTAATTCCAATTAAATATTCTAAGCAAGATGCAGACGATTATTATAGATTCTCCATTCACGAAAAATTAACTGCATATCAGGTTGATATTGACAAAAATGGGGAAGAAGAAATTGTAGTAGGTGGATTCTATATGAATAATTATTTTACAAATAAATTAAA
>CALPLN020000053.1 GCA_943324415.2 Sediminibacterium ginsengisoli
GCGCAGACGTTGATCCCGCCTATTTACGCAATCTAGTATCCTGTACCATCTAGTGTTGTGGTAAAGAGGATAGTTAGTTGTACCTTCGTAGTCGATTTAAAATAAATTGATACCATGGAAGCAAAAACAGCGTCAGCCTCTTACACTACAATGAATGAATTGGTTTTACCCAATGACACCAACACCCATGGCGACTTAATGGGAGGCAAACTCATGTACTGGATGGACATTGCAGCTTACCTTTCTGCGGCAAAACACTGTAATTCTGCAGCCATGACGGCATCAGTAGATAATATTAGCTTTAAGACACCGATTAAATTAGGGAATGTAATTTGTATTGAAGCAAAAGTGACAAGAGCGTTCAACACCTCAATGGAAATTCACTTAAAAGTTTGGAACCAAAATATCATTGCGCAAACAAGGGTGTTAAGTAACGAAGCCTATTTTACTTTTGTAGCACTAGACGACCAAAAGCAACCTATCAGTGTGCCGGGCATCATTGCAGAAACCGAAGAAGAAAAAAAATATTACGCTAGTGCTTTGAGAAGACGACAACTACGCCTAATCCTTGCAGGAAAAATGAAACCAGATGACGCTACTGAATTGAAGGCGTTATTTATCAAAGAGGATGACGAATAAATTTATAAAAAACAATTACTTTTTTCCTAGTTCGATTATTTTTCGATGACTTTCATTACATGGTGCTTACCCTTTAACATGTAGGATTTGCTTTGTTCAATAGCGTCGATTACTTGATCTAAAATTTCCTCTACCGAGGCCGAATAGTCAATCTCTAAAGGCGCTTTGAATCTGATTGTCAAAGGGGTTCCTACTTTTTTATAAGTCAACCCTTTCTTAGTAAACGCACGCCAGAATCCATTGATCACGACAGGTACAACAATAGGATGGTTGTTCTTAATGATATGCGCAGTCCCTTTTCTGCCCGGGGCAAAGGGCTTAGTCGTTCCTTGTGGAAAAGTGATCACCCAACTATGTGCTAAAGCTTTATCAATTTTTTGTGTATCTACTACATCCCTTTGTCTTTGTACATCCTGCCCCTCAGCCCTCCAGGTTCTCTTTACAGTTAACGCACCACCTAACTTAAATAATTTTGTAAGCCAGTTGTCATTCATGGTTTCCTCCGCTGCCACAAAATAGACATTGGTAAACGGATTTAATAAATAATAGGGAATCCCCAATCGATTGAATTTTCTCCACTTAACCGCACAAAAAATATGCACAAAAGTAATCACGTCCGCAAAATAAGTCTGATGATTGCTCACAAAAAGCACATTGTGTTTTGGCAGTTGCTCAAGATGTTCAGTACCCTCAATATTCAATTTATTAAACAAAGCAAGCCCCGGATAGGTAAACAATCCTACGATTCCATAAATAATGGAACGGAAAATTCTTATTTGCTTTAAATGATCTAATAAACGCATGTTCAATCTACTGATTTGACTCGCAATATACTACATAATCTCATAATAGACTTGTCCTGTTTAAGTAACAAATTGTATCTTTAAACAATGAAAAAGACCGCCGTTATTTTTGATATTGATGGATTGTTAATCAATAGTGAGCCACTATGGAATAAAGCTGCCAATGAGATCTTTAGACAATACGGAATCAGTTTAACTGAAGCACAATACACGACTACCACTGGACTCAGATCCAAAGAATTTGTGGCACATTGGCTGCACGAATACAAAATACCTTCAACAGAATATAATAGAGCAGAACAAAGAGTCATTGATCAAGCCATGTTGTATATCGATCAAGAGGCAACATTGATGCCTGGAGTAGAACATATCTTTCAATTTTTTCTTGAAAAACAATTCAAAATAGGTCTTGCCACCTCCTCTCCTACTGCATTGATCGAATGGGTCAAAGACAAGCTAGGTATTCGCAGCTTGATTCATGCAAGTTGTTCAGCGCAGCATCTACCTTATGCCAAGCCACATCCACAGGTTTATTTAGATTGCGCAAGTGCTTTGCATAGTTCCCCACTTGCTTGTATCTGTTTTGAAGATTCATTCTATGGCATGTTAGCAGCTAAATCAGCAAGAATGACTTGTGTGGTTGTGCCTGCTGCAGAAGCACTCAAACAAGAACATTGGGCAGCAGCAGATCTGAAGCTATCTTCATTACAAAATTTTGGTGCGCTTCATTTTGATATGCTTGCTTAATTAAGCTAAAAAAAACACAACGCTTCCCCAAATACAAGTTAAATTGCATCCGTAAATGGAATTAGCAAAAAAAGTCATTGGTAAAGAATTAGCGCATTTTGAAATACATTTCAAAGAAGCGGTCAAAAGCAGGGTTTCCCTACTTGACCGAATCATGCAATATATTGTCAAAAGAAAGGGCAAGCAAATGCGACCCATGTTTGTTTTGCTTTCTGCAAAGCTAAACGGAGAAATCAATGATGCTAGTTATCGTGCTGCTTCATTGGTTGAACTTTTACATACTGCAACCTTAGTACATGATGATGTGGTGGATGATACATTAGAGAGAAGAGGCTTTTTTTCAATCAATGCTTTATGGAAAAATAAAATCGCTGTTTTAGTAGGCGATTATTTATTGTCTAAGGGGCTATTGCTTTCGTTGGAGAATAAGGATTTTGAAATATTGACCACCCTATCCAATGCTGTAAAAAAAATGAGCGAAGGGGAATTGTTGCAAATCGAAAAAACAAGAAATTTAAATTTCGACGAATCTGTTTATTATGAGATCATCAATGGGAAGACAGCTAGTTTGCTTTCCTCAAGTTGTGCTGCTGGCGCATGTTCCGTGACGCAAGACCAGACACAAATACAAAAGATGAAAGATTTTGGAGAATATGTAGGCATGGCCTTTCAGATAAAAGACGATTTGTTTGACTATGGAGACGAGTTGATTGGCAAGCCAACTGGCAATGACATTAAGGAGAAAAAGTTAACCCTGCCACTTATTCATATTCTACAGAAATGTACACCCGCTTTAAAAAAAGAAATTGTATACATTGTCAAAAACAACAACAACGACAAACGTAAAGTTAAATTTGTCATTGACCATGTCAAGCAATTAGGCGGTATTGAATACGCACAAGAAAAAATGATTGAATACAGAGACAAAGCCTTGGTGGTATTGCATAGTTTTCCTCCATCCATTACAAGAGACGCATTAGAAGAATTAGTCCGCTACACAACTGACAGAAAATATTAATGGAAAAACGCTGGCATATATTGGAAGCTGATCCAGCTAAAGTGTCTGCACTCCAAGCAGCACTTAAGATACACCCCATTCTGTGTGAATTACTTGTACAAAGAGGTATTGAAGACTTTGATAAGGCAAAACAATTTTTCAGACCCTCCTTGGATGACCTACATGATCCATGGCTGATGAAAGACATGGACAAAGCTGTCAAAAGGATTACTAAAGCCTTTGAAGAAAATGAATCCATCATGGTTTTTGGCGATTACGATGTTGATGGAACAACGTCTGTTGCCACCTTATACCAGTTTTTAAAAAATATTGGCCCAAACATTGATTTCTATATTCCCCACCGTTATAGAGAAGGATATGGTGTTTCAAAGATGGGCATTGATCATGCAAAAGCAACTGGAATCAGCTTAATCATTTCTGTAGATTGCGGCATTAAGTCCACCGAACTTATTGCCTATGCAAAAGAGCTGGGCATTGATTTTATTATTTGTGATCACCATTTGCCCGATCCAATACTACCTCCAGCTGTTGCCATTTTGAATGCTAAGCAAATTGATTGCGGATATCCTTATAAAGAATTATGTGGCTGTGGCGTGGTCTTTAAATTGATCACAGCCCTTGCACAAACTTACCAGCTTCCTGATTCAAGTTTTTTAGAATATTTAGACCTTGTCGCAACCGCAATTGCGGCTGATATCGTGCCATTGACAGACGAAAATAGAACGATGGCTTTTTTTGGTTTAGATAAAGTAAATGAAAATCCAAGTCACGGCATCTTAGCCTTATTAGAATTAGCGAAGCAAAATAGCCCAATACGTATTAGCAATTTGGTGTTTGCAGTTGCTCCAAGAATCAATGCAGCAGGCAGGATGGATGATGCCAAAAAAGCGGTACAACTTTTTATCGAGAAAGAGTACCAGAGTGCTTTAGCGGTAGCTTCGTTATTACAACAAGATAATCTAGATAGAAGAGAAGCGGATAGCAGTATTTCTGAAGAAGCACTTGCAGAGATTGAGAATGATCCTGCGCATTTAACTAAAAGATCTACCGTTGTTTTTCAACCGCACTGGCATAAAGGTGTGGTAGGTATTGTAGCTAGTAGATTGATCGAAAAGCATTACAAACCCACTATCGTACTTACTCAGAATGGGGACATTGTATCAGGCAGTGCAAGAAGTGTACAGGGCTTTAATTTATACGAGGCATTGCATGCCTGTAAGGAACACCTATTGGGTTATGGAGGGCATTTTGCTGCGGCAGGCATGACACTCTCGATTAGTCAATTGGAGCCCTTCAAGGAAGCGTTTGAAAAAGCAGTAGCAGAGCGAATCACACCTGATCAAATGGTTCCTGAGATTTTAATCAACGCAATGCTTCCTTTAGATCAAATTAGTATGCAATTTTTCCAAATCATTGCGCAAATGGAACCATTTGGTCCCGAAAATATGCGTCCTATCTTTTTAGCCAAAAATGTACGTGATACAGGCTATTCTAAATTGGTTAAGGAAGCGCATATTAGTTTCAACCTAACACAAGGCAATAATAGCGTAAGAGGTATTGGTTACAATATGCCGGAGAAAATTGACATTGTCAAGTCTGGCGACCCATTTGATCTTGTCTTTCAATTGCAATTGAATGAATGGCAGGGGACACAATCTGTGCAATTACAAGTGATAGACCTTAAAGCATCAAAGACAAATTCATAAAGCAACAAAGACTAATTCATTTTTTATGAATTAGTCTTTGGCTTATTTAATCAAGATTGGATTCTAGCTTGTTTGAAACCTACTTATTTACTGGTTAACTCTACCGTACGATTGATAAAGCTAGTTAATTCGGCGCCCTTTAATAAGCCCTGAGACAACAAGGCCAAATCTGCTAAATTTCTAGCTTGTTTTTGTTGTTTATCTGTGTCCGTTTCTTTTAACAAGGTTTGATAGACAGGATGATTCCCGTTGATAGTCAATTGGACTTCGTCAGGCATTTGTGCATAAAATGCAGTCATTCCTCCGCCACCCATACCCGCCATATCTTTCATACGACGCATGAATTCCGGTCTTGTCGCAATCACAGGAGCCGCCTCTTTACTCAATCCTTTAACTTCGATTGTTAAAGTAATTTCAGGCACATGGAATTCAAATAATTTTTTCGCTTGCTCCACCTCGTCATTCGTTAAAATTGAATCTACATTTTCTTGCTTGTCAATTAAATTATCAACCACATCTGCGTCTACACGAACAAACTGCACTCCTTCCCATTTCATCTCTACGTTATTGATGAAAGCCGCATCCACCATTGTTTCTAGCTTAATTACTTTGTAGCCCTTACCTGCTGCTGCTTGAATGAATGCGTCCTGTTGTATTGGATTGGTGGTATACAACAATACTTGTTTTCCCTCTTTGTTCTTTTGAGTTGCCTCTGTTGTTGTCTTATACTCATCTAAAGTATAGAACTTACCCGCTTCAGCAGCATCTTCTAAGATCAAAAATTTATTCGCCTTTTCTAGGAATTTGTCGTCAGTAATCATGCCATATTTTACGAACAATCCTAAGCTCTCCCATTTTTGTTCAAATGATTTTCTGTCATTATTGAAAATCTCTTCTAATTTGTCTGCCACTTTTTTAGTGATATGCGCATT
The DNA here is from genome assembly GCA_943324415.2 of Sediminibacterium ginsengisoli. Taxonomy (GTDB): domain Bacteria; phylum Bacteroidota; class Bacteroidia; order Chitinophagales; family Chitinophagaceae; genus Sediminibacterium; species Sediminibacterium ginsengisoli_C. The sequence goes on from CALPLN020000053.1 coordinate 5,846, forward strand.
GATTTTTTTCACATTCGGATCGCCTTGCAAATAACTTCTACTTACATTCAATGGAATATCTGGACTGTCAATAACACCGTGTAATAACATTAAAAATTCTGGAACGATATCTTTCACTTCATCCGTTACAAATACCTGATTGCAATACAACTGAACTTTATCCTTTTGGATCTCATAGCTCTGCTTGATCTTAGGGAAGTATAATATGCCCGTTAAATTGAATGGATAGTCTACGTTTAAATGGATCCAGAATAAAGGCGTTTCGCCAAATGGATATAACTCCTTGTAAAAATTTTCATAATCTTCTTTCGTTAAATCAGCCGGCTTTCTAACCCAAATTGGATTTGTATTGTTAATTGGCTTTTCTATTGGTTTGTTTTCATCAGATGCTGTCGCGTCTTCTCCTTCTTTGATTTCAACCGCTGCTTCATTTGCATCCTTAAAAAAGATGGCTACAGGTAAAAATTTACAGAATCTATCCAAGATCGATTTCACCCTTGATGGTTCTAAAAATTCTTTACTTTCTTCATTGATGTGCATCACGATTTTAGTACCACGATTGCTGTAGTCGACTTCATACAATTCATAACTTGGACTACCATCACAACTCCAGAATACACCCGGTGCATCAGTATGGCTCTTGCTATAGATATCTACTTTATCACTCACCATAAATGAACTATAAAATCCAAGACCAAAGTGTCCAATAATACTCGCATCTTGGTATTTAGTCACAAATTCCTCGGCACCACTAAATGCCACTTGATTGATGTACTTATCCACTTCTTCGGCAGACATACCCACCCCGTTATCAATAATAGAAATTGTTTTTTCTTTTGCGTCCACAATCACGTCCACTCTTAAGTCCCCAATCGCTCCCTTTACTTCGCCTTTAGAACTTAGGGTTTTTAACTTCTGAGCCGCATCCACCGCATTACTTACCAATTCACGAACAAAAATCTCATGATCGCTATAAAGGAACTTTTTAATGATGGGAAAAATGTTCTCCGTCTGAACTCTTATTTGACCTTTTTGCATAGTTATATCGTTTGAACCAAATATAACAAACTAAGGACCAAATTCAAGCTTCTGCCAAGCTGACAAATAAGCTCGTTGAAATAGACCAAAAACAGTTAATTTTTCAGCCAGGCTGCGCCAGAACAACGGGGATTGCTAAACAAAATGTCATCTGGATGACGGATCAAAAGTTGTTTTTCTGAGTTGAAAACAGAATAGATCCCCAAGACGGATCCATTCCCATTTGGTATTCCTACACCCGCAAAATCTGCATAACCGCTCGTTCTGAGATAAATAGTACCCCCAGTACAAAATTTTAGTGCGCGACTGGCTCCTAGTTTATTTTTCTTATCTGCAAATGTTTGGGCAGTATCAGCTGCGGAAAATTCAATAGCAGATAATTGAATCAAGCGTCCCTGCAATGAGTCATGTAGGTTTTTAAACTGTACCTGAATGGGGTTGATCGGAAAATTGTCCTGAAGAATTTGGATATGCTGTTTAAATAATGGGACAGGAATGCCCCCAGTAACCAAACTGCCTGAACTACTATCTACTGCACCAACCAATTGAATCATTCTTCTGTAATCGGATAGCAGTAAATCTTTCAAACGTAATCGAATCAAAGTACCCACTGGATAATCTTGAAAGAGATTTTGACCATCCAATAACAACATGATTCCGCCTGTACTGTCTTGAACTACAATCGACTTATACCAATTGTCATACTCGTCATTGGCAACAACAACCACCTGGATCATCCATTCCTGTTTTATCGGCTCCACTTCCCCCATACGATGTATTCTTTTAAGTTGTTTAATTGTGATTAAACTATCCTTCCATTGGGCTATCGATGGAATAGCATAAGCGGACTTCTTAAAACAAGCCATGCAGCAACATGTTGTTAATAAAAGCATCGTCAGTACAGCAAGAGAGGCGTAATTGTTTTTCATAAATTGGCTATTTTTAGCGCTTAAAAAATGTGGTGATCAACTATTTAAATGGCAGTCTTTTGATAAAAATTTGATTGAACTCAATCAAGGCAAAATCAACTGGAGGCCAATCGTGTAGGTTCTTCCTGGATCGTTGATATATTTTGCCGGAAACTTTTCTGTGACAAAATTTTTATAATCGTATCTAGACTGCTCGAAAATCAAACTTGGTATAGCTGTATTCAATAAATTTCGAATAGAACTCGACAACCTTAGAGTGTACTTTTTATTTTCTATCCCTACTTGAAAGCTTTTTGAAATAAATAAATTCGATACCCAATGATTAGAAGCCCAAACAGGCCGGTGTAGGTTTTCCCAAGCCACATTTGATTGACTATTTTCTTTCACCCAATCACTTCTTCTAAATACATCATGACTAATAGCGCGCCGACTTGCATACACCGCAGTATAACTAAAACGTAGAGAATATGAAGGCTGGTAATTGATGGTCAACGCCTGAACAGACTGGGGATAAGCGGTTGCAGGAAAGTCTTTTAATGCTAATTTTCCGGACTGTACTTTATATAAATTATCAGACAACCTAATTTCATAGATGGGCTCATTGACAATTTGATACCAGCCATAGCTATTGGCTATACTAAGCTGTATAGGACTAGTCCAATTTGTTTCGATATAGGATTCAACACCATGATGCCATGTTTCCATTTGTCCAACGCTAGCCCTTACAAATGCATTGAAGTAGTCGTGGTAAAACAATTTAAATTGACGCTCATTTTGATTGGACTGTGAAAAATAAACAATGTTGGCTTTAACGTTACTACCCATAAATTGTAATTTAAATTCAGCGCCCAAATGAATAAGTGGCAACAGGAATGGATTTAAAGTCGCATGATTTGAAGGGTCAGCATACAACTCAGACGCATCGGGCGCATCCCATGCTTGAAATAAACGAGTGGTCAAATACCATCTTCCATTGAATTTATACCGTAAAAAAAGCTGGTATTGATACGATGGGAACAATGCTTTTTGTGACAATCCTTTTGAAAGATATGGAAATAAGCCATTTTGATTGACCCCTTTTCTTTGCATTTGATCTACGCCCACTTGTATCCCAATACCCCATTCTAGTAAAGGTGTAGCGCCAGTTAGAGCAGTCCATGTTCGTATGTTTTGATTTGTTAAAAAATAATTGGCACCCCATGATTCCCCTTGTTTTATTTTTCGATCTGGAAACAATAGGTCATTCTGAAATGCAGTGGCCAAGCCGTCATCATTCACCCATGTGTTGTAATTGTAATAAAATTTTCCGCCTAAAAGATCAGCCACTTGATTGCTATATCCAATGCGGTCAGCATTGATTGCCAAGCCTGAATTCCATTTACTTGTTGGACTTATTGCAAAATTTGCAAGTATAGACAGGCGCAGTAATTGTAATTGTTGGAGATGTTCATTGATAATGTATTTGGAGGCGCCATTTGTATTGGCAAGATTACTTGCCATTAATTGATCAAACTGAATCTGCATGAATTCAGGATGGATGGCATACCAATTCAATAATTTATTTTTTAATTGATCATCGATGGCATAGCTAGGTAAGTATTTATAATAGTCTGGCCTTGGATCTGCGGCTTTAGACCAATCCAATTGGGTTGAACTTTGTGTCCCTAAAACAGCACCTAGATTGATTTGAATATGATTTTCATTTTTTGTCCTTAAATCATAATGCAGACTCGCCACTGGCGCATTGCTTTTTTTCTTATTGGCATAAAATGCTTGACCGCTAAGCCAACCCCAGCTAGGATTATATAAAGGGTCATTCGTCAAATCGAATGCTTCTTGTACAGTTGGCGCTCTCTTTCCTTGTGTTACAGGGCTCCACCAAAAAGTAAATCCAATTTGATGTTTTTCTGAAATTGATTTTGCGATACTAAACAAAAAACCCTTGCGGTCTTTCAATCCATTCACCAAATAGCCAGATGGCGTATTTTGAATGATGGCCTCTACATTGAACCAATAATGTTTTTTCAAAAGACCAGAATGCCATTGAAGTCTAAAGTCCTGCATTGTTGTTGCATTGGATAATCTAGCATGGACAGACTTTGTTTTGGTAAACAATGAAGCATTGGTAGAAATAAAATGATTGCCGGAAGATCCACTAAGTCCGAAATCATTCATACTATAAGGTGTATTGACCAACTGTGTTTTAAATCCTCCGTACAAACCTGAGTAACTAAAGCTAGGATCCCAACCATTTAATTTTGATTGCCAATCAATCCCGTTGATTTGGTTTCCCGCGTTTTGCGAGAACCCTCTTGGCACCCAATTCAATGCAAATCCATGAAATTGTGCCATTTCATGCAATCCTGAATAACTAGATTGTAATAAATTAGGCATCCAATACATAGACCCTTGTTCCGTAATATCAAATTGCTTAGGCAAGGCATCTGCATTTTCTATTTGAGCAAACAATGGAGCTGCATAAAAGCATATGCAACAAGCAATCAAAATATAAACACGCACAATTTTATTCATGCCAGCAAATTGCCGTTTTATAAGATGTGGATTGTTTCGGCAAATACGCAAGTATCCTTCCTGTTAAAACGGCATATTTATAAAAAAATAGACAAGGAAATGAAACTTAAAATTTTAGGTATTTGGATATGGGGTTCTTTTTTAACAAGTCAACTACAAGCAATGCAAGTGGTCGCTTTTTATAATTGTGAAAATTATTATGATACCACCAATCAATTGTCCGTTAATGACGAAGAGTTCTTACCCAATAGTGCAAAGGGTTATAGCGCATTAAGGTATGCCCAAAAAACAAATCAATTGAGTAAAGTGGTCTTTGGACTTGGTCAATTAGGCCAAAAAGAAGGGCTTGCATTGTTGGGTGTAGCAGAAATCGAAAATCAATACGTGCTTGAAAAAGTCATCCAATCGAACGCGCTAAAGAGATACCAATATAAATACATTCACTTTAATTCAAATGACCCAAGAGGTATTGATGTTGCATTGATCTACCAGACTCGTTTTTTTACCCCATACCAATACAAAACGTATTCACTTAAAGATGCAAGTCATTTTCAAACCTATGCAACTAGGGATATTTTATTCGTAAAAGGAAAATTGCATCAACAGTGGGTTTACATCTTAGTCAACCATTGGCCCAGTAGAAGAGGTGGGTCAAGTTTGGCGAAAAAAAATAGACTTTGGGCGGCTTCTACCTGCAAGCGAATCATGGATAGTATCAA
>CALPLN020000054.1 GCA_943324415.2 Sediminibacterium ginsengisoli
AACTTAGTCGCTGCTGGTGTAGCTTCTGAGGTTTTAGTTCAGGTATCTTATGCGATTGGAGTGGCTAAGCCAACATCTATCAACGTAAATACCTATGGTACTGCTAAAGTGAAGATGACAGATGGTCAAATTGGTAAATTGGTGGAAGGTATTTTTGATATGCGTCCTTACTTTATTGAGCAAAGATTAAAGTTAAGAACGCCAATGTATAGTGAGACTGCTGCTTATGGCCATATGGGTCGTAAGAATGAGACAGTGACTAAAACATTCACTACTCCAGATGGTAAATCAAAGACCATGAAAGTGGAATTGTTTACTTGGGAGAAACTAGATTATGTGACAAAGGTTAAAAAGGCCTTTGGTTTAAAATAAATCATTCATAGCATTAAAATCCCGTCTCGACATAAATTGGGACGGGATTTTTATTTTAATGCATAACTTTGACCCATGCAGGAAAGAAACAATAGACCGGAAAGACCAGAGCGATCAGATAGATCCGGAAGGCCAGAGAGAAAATTCAATGGACAAAGAAGATTTAGTCCGAGACCTAGTTTTACAACTGAACGTAAATTTATTATTGGCCGTCAACCTTTAATTGAATCTTTGGAATCTGGTGCAAATATTGAAAAAATCTTATTGCAAAAAAATGCACAAGGTGAAGGGCTTGACGAAATCAAACAATTCGCTAAAACGCATACGATTCCTGTTCAATTCGTGCCGATTGAAAAGCTCAATGGGATGACAAAAGCCAATCACCAAGGAGTGCTTGCTTTTATCTCTAATGTAAAATATTTAGACCTACAGGAAGTCATTGATTTTGTAGTAACAAAAGGGGAGACGCCCTTATTTATGATGTTGGATGGCGTGACGGATGTTCGAAATATTGGAGCTATCAGTAGAAGTATACATTGTTGTGGTGCACAGGCTTTGATCATTCCTGATAAAGGGGTAGGTGCATTGAACGAAGAAGCATTTAAAAGTAGTGCAGGTGCATTGGAGCATATTCATGTGGTTCGTGTAACTAGTTTATTGAAAGCAGTGGATGATTTGCATATGAATGGCATACAAGTATTTACCAGTGAAATGCGTGCAGATAAAAATGTACATGAATTAGATCTGACCATTCCAAGTTGTATCATTATGGGCGACGAGGGAAGAGGTGTTCAGCCTTATTTGGCGAAATCAGCAGATTATTTCTTTAAGATTCCAATGGCGACTAATTTTGATTCTTTTAATGTGTCCGTTGCCGCAGGCATTATCTTATACGAAGCAATGAAGCAAAGATTGTTTCCTGTTAAATAAGCGCAAAACAAAATGAAATTCAAATTAACACTAGACGCTAAACCATCTAAGCATACAATTGCATATGGGGACAAGCTCATGTTAATTGGGTCATGTTTTACCGAAAATATAGGTGCAAAATTTAAGACACATTTATTTAAAGTGTCAGAGAACCCCTATGGGATTTTATTCAATCCAGTAAGTGTTGCAACTGCATTAACTGAGATCATAGAAGCTCGACAATATACCATTGAGGATATTTTTCAATACAATGAACTTTGGCATAGTTGGAATCACCATAGCCGTTTTTCTGCTGTGGATCAAAAAGAGGCATTAGAAAAAATGAATGCTTCCATTGTTGAAGCGCATCATTTTTTGAAATCTGCCAACCAGTTGGTGATTACTTTGGGTTCTGCATGGTTGTATCACCTTACAAATGAAGCGCCTTTGGGAGTTGGGCAAGTGGTTGCCAATAACCATAAAGCACCTGCAAACTGGTTTTTCAAATCTTTAATGCAGCCTACAGTTTTACTAGAAAATTTACATGGCCTAGTAAAGCATTTGCAATCTTTTAATCCAAAATTACAGATCATATTTACCATCAGCCCTGTTCGACATTTAAGAGAAGGATTGGTGGAAAACAATCGTAGTAAGGCAGTTTTAATTCATGCAGTGCATGAATTGGTTGGCCTTTATGATCATGTGGATTATTTTCCAGCATATGAGTATGTGATTGATGATTTAAGAGACTATCGATTCTATGCAGAAGACTTAGTCCATCCAAATTTTGCTGCATCTGGGTATGTATGGGAAAAATTAGTAGAGACCTATATGGGGTCAAATACACAATCGATTATGAAACAAGTTGCTGAGCTTCAATTGGCAATCAACCATAAACCTTTTTTTATAGGTTCGGCAGAACATCAAAAGTTCCTTCAATCTAGTATTCGTAAAACGGAGGCGTTGATGGCAGCTTATCCAGATCTTCCATTACAGGATCATTTAGCTTTTTTTAAGGGCTGCATAAGCAAATAATTGCTACATTAGAGGTCTAAATTATTGCCATGCGCATAGTACCATTTTTAGTGTCAGCGACTGTAACAGCTGGACTTGTCTTTACATTGAATATTCAATTGAAATTAGGCGCCACAAAAGCACCTCGGTTGGGTTATTTTTTATCTCCACAACATGGTTTTTGGAAAAATGCAGAAAAGGTCAATACCAACTTTGATGCAACTATACTTGCCAATGATTTGAAAGGAGAGGTGGATGTGTATATGGATGACCGTTTAGTGCCGCATATTTATGCAGACAATGATGAAGATGCCTATTATGTTCAAGGCTATTTACATGCCAAATACAGATTGTGGCAGATGGATTTTCAAACGCGTGTGGCTGCCGGAAGATTAAGTGAAGTTGCAGGGGCAGATAAATTATCGATTGATCGTTTTTTCAGAAGATTAGGCATGGTATATGGTCCAGAAAGAACAGAAGAGTATATCAACGCAAACAATCCAGTCATGAAAGCCACAGTGGATGCGTATACTGCAGGCGTGAATGCTTATTTAAAACAATTGGCACCAGAAGATTTGCCTTTCGAATACAAGTTGATGAATTTTGAGCCAGAAAACTGGACGCCTAAAAAAACCTATTTGTTTTTAATGTTCATGTCTTATGATTTAACTGGAAGATCAGCGAGTGCGGATTTGCAATTGACCAACACCAGAGATTATCTAGGCTATGACTTATTTGATCAATTGTATACCAACCAACAAGATTCTTTAGATCCAATTATTCCAATTGGAACAGCCTATGCAGATCCTAGTATAGTGCCGATAAAGCCATTACAATCTGATATGGCTTATTTAAAAAAGACACCGAATGTAGACATAGCTAAAGTAGTTGAAACACCAGAAGCGCCAGATCCAAACAACGGAAGCAATAATTGGGCGGTGAGTGGATCAATGACAAAATCGGGCAGACCCATTGTATGTAGTGATCCCCATTTAGGGTTGAATCTACCATCTTTATGGTATGAAGTTCAAATTACAACACCTTCGCACAGTACCTATGGTGCAAGTTTCCCGGGATCTCCTGCTGTGATCATTGGATTCAATGATAGTTTAGCTTGGGGTGTGACCAATGCAGGAAGAGATGTGCTAGATTATTATGAATTAAAATTTAAGGACACTACTCAAAATGAATACTGGTATAACGGCGCATGGAAGTCGGTAACGAAAAGAGTAGAAGTCATTAAAGTAAAAGATAGTGCAGACGTGATTGAAAATATTGCAATGAGTCATTGGGGCCCAGTGATGTTTGATGCCTATTATCAAAATCCACAATCAAATGGGAGAAATCTTGCAGTAAAGTGGACGGCGCACAATCCATCTACAGGTGTAGAAACTTTTTATCAATTGAATCGCGCTAAAAATATCGACGATTATTCTAAAGCCATTCAGTTATGGAAATGTCCAGGTCAAAATTTTGTGGTAGCTACTAAGTCTGGAGATATCGCCATTAAACAACAAGGAGATTTTGTAGCAAGATGGGATAGACAAGGGGACTTTATCATGCCAGGAGAAGATAGTAGTTATGATTGGCAGGGAATCATTCCTTTTGAGGAAAATCCAATGATCTTAAATCCTGCACGTGGATTTGTAAGTAGTGCCAATCAAAAATCGACTGACGCGAGTTATCCCTATTATTTAGGAACAGCAAGCTCGTTTCCTTTATATAGAGGGATCAGTGTCAACAAGCAATTGTCTGGAATGACACAAGTAACAGCTCAGGATATGCAAGCATTGCAAACGAATAACTACAATGTATTTGCGGAGCAAGCAAGGCCAGCTTTGATGAAGTTGGTAGATATGAATCGTTTAAGTAAAGAGGCCCAAAGGATGGTACAGACGATGTCTCAATGGAACTTATACAATCATCCTTCTGAAAAGGGCATTACCATATTTAAATTGATATGGGATAGTGTAGAAAATGCAGTTTGGGGAGATGAATTAGCAGGCTCAATCATTCCATTAACGAAGCCCGAATCATTTGTCTTATTAGAGCAAATGAATCGAGATTCAAATTTTAGCGTTGCAGATGATATTAGAACGAAGGGTAAAGTAGAAAGCCTGAAAGAGCAAGTGTTATTGGGAATTGAAAAAGCAACAGAAAAATGTTTGGAATTAGAAAAAGAAAATAAATTAAGTTGGGAAGCATTTAAGGCAACTAGAGTGTTACACTTGACTAAAATACCCGCATTGAGTAGATTGAATCTGCCAATTGGGGGTGGTGTGAATATCATTAATGCGACTGGAGAAAATCATGGACCAAGCTGGAGAATGGTGGTGCATTTGACCGATGAAATCGAAGCCTATGGATTGTACCCAGGAGGGCAGAGTGGCAATCCAGGTAGTCCTTATTACGACAGCTTTGTGGATTATTGGGCAGCTGGTAAATATTACAGATTGCTGTTCTTGCCTAAAGAAAAATTAAAACAACATGAAAGAACTAAATGGCATATTCAATTTAAAAAAGCAGTTGCTTAGTTTCTAAACACATCACATTTAAAAATAGTCAAATGAAATTTATACTATCAATATTATTAGTCGCCTTAGTCACTTTTGCGGTGGGTATTTATGGCAACCTTCCTTGGTGGAGTTTTACAGTAACAAATTTAATCATCGCAATAGCATTGCCAATTAAGCCATTACAAGCTTTTGTAGCTGGCGCATTGGGCGTGGGTGCTTTATGGGCAGGCTTGGCATTCGGGATAGACATGGCGAACAACCATATCTTATCTTCCAAAGTAGCACAGATACTTCCTTTAGGAGGTTCTTATATAGCTTTGATTGTGATCACTGCTTTGGTAGGTGCATTATTAGGCGGGTTGGCTTCTTTAACTGGATCTTTTGTAAGAAAACCTGAAATTAAATAGTTGTATCTTTGTAATCAATTTGCTTAATCTGTAATTGAGCTTAAATTAAATTCATATGGCACAGCTGCACAACCGTGTTTCAAACAAAGAGTTGAAACAAAAATTGTACGAAGAAGATTTCGAGAGAACGACAATTAGTTTTTACCACTATTTTCCAATTCCAGACCCAGTTAATTTTAGAGATGAGATGTACCGTGCATTGAATGAGATGCAAGTGTTTGGACGGATATATATAGCGACAGAAGGAATCAATGCACAGATTAGTGTACCGACTCATTCATTTGACCTGTTCAAAGCCTATCTTTTTTCTTTTAATGCCTTAAATGGCATCCGATTAAACAAAGCCGTGAATGACAATGGAAAGAGTTTTTGGGTGCTAAAAATTAAAGTAAGAGAAAAAGTGGTGGCAGATGGGATTGAAGATCCCAATTTCAGTATGGAGAACAAAGGGAAATATGTGAATGCGCAACAAATGAACCAACTACTTGAGTCGCCTGATACCATTGTGATTGATATGCGCAATCATTATGAATATGAAGTGGGCCACTTTGACAACGCTATTGAAATCCCTTCAGATACTTTTAGAGACCAATTGCCAATGGCGGCAGACATGATGCAGCAACATAAGGATAAGAACATCATCATGTATTGTACGGGTGGGATACGTTGTGAAAAAGCGAGTGCTTATATGTTACATGAGGGTTTTAAAAATGTGTTTCATTTGGAAGGCGGGGTAATTCATTATGCCAACAAAATAAAAGAAGCTGGACTAGAAAGTAAATTCAAAGGAAAGAATTTCGTATTCGATGATCGTTTGGGTGAAAAAATAACGGAGGATATCATTGCAAGTTGTCATCAATGTGGTCAGCCAGCAGACACCCATACCAATTGCAAAAACGATGCTTGTCATCTTTTATTTATTCAATGCGAAGCCTGTGCAAAAACATTTGATGGATGTTGCACCACAGCCTGTAGAGAAGTATATCACTTACCTATAGAAGAACAAGAGTCACTCAGAAAAGGGATAAAAAAAGGAATGCAAGTTTTTAACAAATCCAAACAAAGGCTAAGGCCTCGATTAGGCATTGACATTGAAGTGAAATAATATATTCAATAAGAAATTCATAAATAAGTGAAGCAAAAAAATCCCGACCTAAGCCGGGATTTTTTTATTGTATTCCTAATGCGTTCAATGCATTTGTGATTAATTGATAGGTCTCGATTTCGGTTTTTGGTTCTGGCTTAAATGGTTCACCAATAATTTGCTCATACAATTCAATATATCTTTTAGAAATGGTTTGAATCCATTCTTCTGACATGTCCGGAACGGTTTGTCCTTCTTTACCCATAAAATTATTTTCGATCAACCATTCTCTAACGAACTCCTTACTCAACTGTTTTTGCTTTTCTTGGTTTATTTGTCTTGCTTCAAATCCTTCTGCATAAAAATACCTTGATGAATCTGGCGTATGAATCTCGTCCATTAAATAAATCGTATCTCCAATCTTACCGAACTCATATTTTGTATCAACCAATATCAAGCCTCTTTTTGCAGCAATTTCTTTTCCTCTTGCAAAAAGTTCAAGTGCATATTTCTCTAAGATGCTCCAATCCTCTGCAGTAGCCAAGCCTTGTGCTATGATGTCTTCTTTTGAAATATCCTCATCATGTCCTTCACTCGCTTTTGTGGAGGGGGTGATGATAGGGGTAGGAAAAAAATCATTTTCTTTTAATCCTTCTGGCAAGGATACACCACAAAGTGTTCTGCCACCCGCTTGGTAGGTACGCCAAGCATGACCTACTAAATTCCCCCTAACAACCATTTCGATCTTAAAAGGGGTACATTTTTTACCAATAGCTACATTCGGAGCAGGGGTGCTGATGAGCCAATTTGGACAAATATCCTTGGTGGCTTCCAACATATAGGCAGCAATTTGGTTCAGAACCTGTCCTTTAAAAGGGATTGGCTTGGGTAAAATTACATCAAATGCCGAAATTCGATCACTTGCAATCATTACAAGTAATTCATTTTCAATGTAATAGACATCTCTTACCTTGCCATGGTAGGTATTTAATAGGCCTGGGATAGTGGTTGGATTCATTGTACGAAAATAAAAATTTTAACAGTATTTTGATAATTTTTTCTGTTTTGCTAACAATTTGGTATTTTGCCATACAATTCAATTTAAAAACAATTATTTATGACAAGATTACTAACTCGTTTTGGACTTTTTTGTGCAATTGCTTTTACAGCAATTAGTGCAATGGCTCAAAATGCAGGAACAATCACAGGAACTGTAAAAAATGCAACTAGCGGTGAAACCGTTGCTGCAGTATCTGTTACAGTGAAAGGCACATCCGCAGGAACATATACGGATGACAAAGGAACTTTCAAATTAAATGTGTCTCAAAAAACACCTTATACATTGGTTTTTAGCTCGGTAGGTTTCGAAAACCAAGAGCTTGTGGTGAATGCAGGAACATCTAAAGTTGAGGTTAGTTTAAAACAAGCTTATACTTTAGGTTCTGAAGTTGTAGTAGCGGCATCAAGAGTTGCGGAGCGTATTTTAGAGTCTCCAGTAACAATTGAAAGAATCAACAACAACACCATTAAGAATGCCCCAGTGTCTAACAATTATGACTTATTGGGAACTTTAAAAGGGGTGGATGTGAACATTGCCAGTTTAACTTTTAAAAGTATCAGTACAAGAGGTTTCAATGGTAGTGGTAACAGCCGTTTAAATCAATTGATTGATGGAATGGACAACCAAGCACCAGGTTTGAACTTCTCTGTTGGTAGCATTGTTGGTTTAACAGAACTTGATGTAGACAATATCGAATTATTACCAGGTGCATCTTCTGCATTATATGGTGCGGGCGGTATGAATGGTACTGTTTTAATTAATAGTAAAAGTCCTTTCAAATATCAAGGTTTAAGTTTCCAAGTTAAACAAGGTATCAACCACGTTGATAACAAGCAACGTGCTTTAGCGCCTTTCAAAGATTGGACAGTACGTTATGCTAAGAAATTAGGAGATCGTTTTGCTTACAAATTCAGTATGCAATACACAGAGGCGGAAGACTGGAGAGCAACTAGTGATCAAAACTATTCAAGAACTACTGGTACTCAGAATGGCCAAATGATTCCTGGTAACAGAGCTTCTGATCCGAACTATGATGGTGTAAACTTTTATGGTGACGAAACAACAAGTTCTTTAGCTGGTGTAGGTGCGGCTGTAAAAAGTGGTGTATTAGGTTCATTGGTGGGTGCATATGGTTCTGCTATCGGAACTGCAACATTCAATAGCTTATACAATGCTGCTGCTTTATATCCAACATTGGCTTCTTACCAAGCATTTTTAACAGGTGCAGGTGGTGCAGCGTTAGGTGCAAATGCAGCTTTCTTATGGGGTGATAAAAGAGGTTATTTTAATGGTGTAAATGTAAGTAGAACAGGATATGCTGAGAAAGACCTTATTGATCCTACAGCATTGAACGTAAAGTTCCAAGGTTCTATTCATTATAAAATCAATGACAATGTAGAAGCATCTATTGCTGCTTACAATGGTTTCGGAAACACTGTATACACAGGAAGTGACCGTTATTCTTTGAAAGATTTAAGAATGGGTCAGTACAAAGCTGAATTAAAATCAAAAAATTGGTATTTAAGAGCGTATACAACTTTAGAAAATTCTGGAGCTTCATACAACTCAACTATTGCTGCACGTTATTTCAACGAAGCTTGGAAACCTAGTACTACTTGGTATCCGGTTTATGCTGCTACTTATTCTACATTATTAAGTGCAGGTATGAATCAACAAGCTGCGCATGCAGGAGCTAGAGCAAATGCGGATGCAGGAAGACCAACTGGTTTCATTGGTACAAACCCAATGTTCCAAGCTTTAACCAATACACCTATCTCTCAAGGTGGTGCGATGTTCTTAGATAGATCATCTTTACGTGTATTTGAAGGCCAATACAATTTAACTGACGCTTTAGGTTTAGCGAAGCACAATGCTGATTTCTTAGTAGGTGCTAGCACTAGACAATACTTATTGAATTCTCAAGGTACTTTGTTTGCTGATACAGCTGCAAAGATCAAGATAAACGAGACTGGTGCTTATGCACAATTGTCTAAGCGTTTCTTGGATGATTTATTCAAATTCTCAGTATCTGCTCGTTATGATAAAAATGACAACTTTAAAGGTCGTTTTACTCCAAGAGCATCTTTGGTAGTGAAATTAGAAGAAGATCATAACTTACGTCTTTCTTATCAAACAGCTTACCGTTTCCCAACAACTCAAAATCAATGGATCAATTTATTGATTGGTGGTGGTACAAGATTAATGGGTGGTTTGCCTCAGTTAAGAAATTTCTACAATTTCAATACGAACCCTGCATATTCTTTAGCGAGTGTGAATGCATTCGGTGCTTCTGCTTTAGCAGGTGCTCCAAATCCTGGTTTACTTCAAGTACAATCTTTCCCAGAATTCAAGCCTGAGTCTATGAGTTCTTTTGAAGTTGGTTACAAGGGTTTAGTGGCTAAGAAATTATTGATAGATTTCTATTACTATTTTGGTAAATATGAGAACTTCATCAGTGGTGTAACTGTGTTACAATCAAGAAACGCAGCTGCGCCTAGTCCATTGGATGTATTAGATGCAAGCAAGCGTATTGCGTACTCTATTTCTACCAACTCTACTCAAGAAGTGAAAACTTCTGGATGGGGACTTTCATTAGATTATATCTTACCTGGAAACTTCACAGTATCTAGTAGCATTTATGGAGATAAAATTGGTGGTTTAGAAGAAGGATTTATTTCTTACTTCAATACGCCTAAAATGAGAGCGAACGTTGGATTGAGTAACAGCGGTTTTGCATTAAAAAATCGTTTAGGATTTAGTGCAAACTATCGTTACCAAGATGGCTTTACTTACGAAGGAACATTCGGAGTAGGTGAAGTATCTGCTTTCAACACATTAGACGCGGTGTTAACATACAAATTACCTGCGATCAAGTCTTTGATCAAAATGGGCGGTACAAATATTATGAACACTTATTATAATACAGCACATGGTAGTCCACAAATTGGCGGATTGTACTATGTAAGCTTTGCTTATAACGTGTTTTAAGCTACTCAGATGGGTTAGTTAGTAATCCCTTCCCGATTTTCGGGAGGGGATTTTTTTTGCCTTTATTCTTACTTTTTTCCTTGATAAAACGCTATTTTTGCATTTCAAAACAAAAACGATTTTTCCATGCGATCAATAGCCTTTAGAGAAGCCTTACGCGAAGCGATGAATGAAGAGATGAGAAGAGATGAGCGCGTATTTTTAATGGGAGAGGAAGTGGCAGAATACAATGGTGCTTACAAAGTAAGTCAAGGTATGTTGGCTGAATTTGGACCAAAAAGAGTCATT
>CALPLN020000055.1 GCA_943324415.2 Sediminibacterium ginsengisoli
CTATTTTTCAGTTACATAAATTTAGAGCATAATAATTTATAAAAACAAAGTTTTAATTTGTAATTAATTGTTTTTCAATAAGTTACATAGAATCTAGATTAAGTACTTCCCAGTCTGTGAAGCTTTGCATTTAGCCAATCCAGAAGGCACCCCTGCATAAACGACTGTGCCTCCATTGATGCCTGCTTCTGGCCCCATGTCTATCACCCAGTCTGCCGACTTAATGATATCGGTATTGTGTTCCACCACAATCAAGGAATGCCCCTGATCTATTAATGCATTAAAGGCTTTTAATAATTTATGGATATCATGAAAATGCAAGCCTGTAGTTGGCTCATCAAATATGAATAACATCTTGCTACTTGCTTTTCCCTTTCCTAAGAAACTAGCCAACTTTACGCGCTGTGCTTCACCACCACTTAGGGTACTACTACTTTGTCCCAATTTCACATAACCCAAGCCCACTTCTTGTAAAGGACTAATTGCTAAGACAATATTTTTCTCTTCGCTAAAAAATTCAATGGCTTCATCTACACTCATCTCAAGCACATCATGGATACTTTTTCCTTTATACTGTACTTCCAATACTGCTTCTTTAAAACGCTTACCGCCGCAATCCTCACATACTAAATGCACGTCTGCTAAAAACTGCATTTCCACCAATTGCTCTCCTTCTCCTTTACAAGTATCACATCTTCCACCATCTACGTTGAATGAAAAATGTTTTGGCAAAAAGCCTCTTATTTTTGACAATGCTTGCTTAGAATAAATATCTCTAATGGCATCGTATGCTTTAATATAAGTTACTGGATTGCTCCTTGATGATTTGCCGATTGGATTTTGATCTACCATTTCAATTTGATCAAACAAATGCAAGTCCCCTTTGATTGCACTAAATCCACCTTTGATTTCTGTAGGCAATTGTTTTGCATCTAATAACGCATTGTATAATACCTGCTTCACCAAAGTTGTTTTCCCACTTCCACTCACACCCGACACCACGGTCAAGCACTGCAATGGAAATTGAACATCTATATTTTTTAGATTGTGCAAGAAAGCCCCTTCTAAATGTATGTTGTGTTTTGTAGATCTTGTTTTTACAGGGACTGGGATAGACAATGTGCCATTTAAATATTTTCCAGTCAAACTATTTTTATCTTTCATCAACTTAGCTGCATTCCCAACCGCAACCACCTCTCCTCCTAAATGTGCCGCTAATGGACCCATATCGATGATATGATCGGCATCACGCATAATCTGTTCATCGTGTTCTACCACCACCACTGTATTGCCAAGATCTCTTAAGTTCTGTAAAACCTTAATCAATCTTTCCGTATCTCTTGAATGCAATCCAATTGAAGGTTCATCTAATATGTACAATGAATTGGTTAAGTTACTTCCCAAACATCTTGTTAATTGAATACGCTGACTTTCGCCACCACTCAAGCTATTGGCCAATCTACTCAAAGTCAAATAACCCAAACCTACATCCATTAATGTCTGGATGCGTTGTTCAATTTCCATCAATACGCGCTTGGCGATAACGGTGTCTGTTTGATTTAAAGACAGATTGTTAAACCATACTTGTAAGTCCTGCACTGGCATCGCGCATAATTGACCAATATGTTGATCTGCTATTTTTACATACAAGGCTTCTTTACGCAATCTATAACCCTGACATGTTGGACAATCCGTTCTACCTCGATACCTACTCAATAAAACACGAAATTGTACTTTATATAAATGGGCTTCTACATCTTTAAAGAAATCATCTATGCCGTATGCTTTGCCAACACCTTTCCACAATTGTTGCAATTGCGCTTTGGTTAATTTATGAATAGGCTGATGGATAGGAAATCCTTCCTTACCAGCTTCCTTCACAAATTGATCCTTCCACCAACTCAATTTCTCTCCTTTCCATGGTGCCACTGCGCCATCATATACAGATATATGTGGATTGGGTATGACTAGGTTGGCATCGATCCCTAACACTTGGCTATAGCCTTCGCAGGTGGGACAAGCGCCATAAGGGTTGTTGAATGAAAATAAATTAGGGCTAGGTTCGTCAAACTCAATGTCGTCTAAAGTAAACTTGTTGTTGAAGCTGACTAAATTGGTTTCATTTTGTTCCACCCATACAATGCCTTCCCCTTCATAAAATGCCGTTCCGATTGAATCCGTCAATCGATGGATATCGTCTTCCTCAAAAGCCTTCACGATAACACGATCAATTAAAATATAAATTTCTTTGTCTTTGGTATGTTGTTGTAATTCTTTTTTTGTCCAGTTCAACGCATCTTCGATTCTTACAATCTCTGGTGCTGTTTTTGGCCCCCTAAAATAAATACGGGCAAAACCTTTTTGCATCAGGATATTCAACTCCTCTAGGATATCTCTTTTAGCATGTTGCTTAAATAAAACCAAGAGCACCATTTTATCCCCTTGCTTCCCTTTTTCAATAAAAGATAAGACATCCTGGACATCTTGCTTTTTAACCTCCTTGCCACTAACAGGGGAATAGGTTTTACCAATTCTTGCAAATAAGACCCTCAAATACTCGTAAATCTCAGTCATACTCCCCACTGTACTTCTTGGTGTTCGGGTAGTGACTTTTTGTTCTATGGCAATAGCGGGACACAATCCCTTAATATAATCTACATCTGGCTTGCCCATTCTAGACATAAACTGCCTAGCATAGGAAGATAAACTCTCGGCATAACGTCTTTGGCCCTCCGCAAAGAGGGTATCAATGGTCAAAGAGGACTTTCCACTGCCTGAAACCCCCGTCACCACTATAAATTGGTTCCTTGGAAATTCAACCGATACGTTCTTTAGGTTATGTACCCTCGCACCTACCACCTCGATGGTATCTCGTTCTGTTTTTTCTTGTCCTTTTTTTGTTACAGCCATACTACAAAATAACACCATCGTGGCCTATTTGGTTGCGTTCCACCCTATTATTATTTCAAATAATGCAATGTGGATATCCTTGAAGCAGATTTCTTGTTTCCCACAATTACGAATCGGGCACAATAAGCTAGTAATTTTCCAAAACTAATCCCGAGGTACCCTAATACCTGACCTAAGAACAACCTATAAAAAAACAACCATGAACAAAGTAGTTGAACTGACAGACAACGAATTGATTCAATCTTTCCAAGGAGGCAATACCCGTGCTTTCGACGCTTTGATTGATCGTTACCAAGAAAAAATCTTCAATACCATTTTATTTATGGTAAAAGACAGCTATTTAGCAGAAGATTTAATCCAAGAAATTTTTATCAAAATCATTGACAATTTAAAGCAAAGAAAATATGCCGAAGAAGGTAAGTTTCTTCCTTGGGCGCTAAGAATAGCACATAATTTTTGCGTAGATCATTTTAGAAAAGTAAAACGTACTCCTGTTATTAAAACTAGTGATGATCAAGATATTTTTGAAGTGATTAAGCATACAGATCATTCTGCCGATTATAAAATGACCCGTGCTCAAACGCATAAAAATATTCAAGAATTAGTTGACCTTCTACCAGAAGAACAAAGAGAAATTATTGTCTTAAGACATTACGCTAATTTAAGTTTTAAAGAAATCGCTACTTTAACCAACTGCAGTATCAATACCGCTTTAGGAAGAATGCGTTATGGCTTAATCAACTTAAGAAAAATGATGAACGAGCGTGGCATGACCATGTAATGTTCAAAGAAATATCGCATCATAAAGAAGGCCCCAAACGGGGCCTTCTTTATGAGTAAAAATTTTATTTTTTCTTAGCACTACATTGAAGCCAAGTTAAATATTGTTGAATATCTGGCGTGTAACCAATCGGATTAGATTGTAACACTTGTTCTGGACTCAATACAACATACAAAGGCTGTGATGATTGATTGAAGTTCTCTGTCTCAAAAGTGGCCCACAAATCGGCTACTGTATTGATTTGTTTTTGTTGTCCACCCTGAGTCGTATACACAAAACGTTCTGACACCGGTAGGTTCGCTCGATCATCTACATATAAGGACAATAAAATAAAGTTTTCTTTGATAAAGCTTTTCACTGCAGGATCTGTCCAAACCTGTTCTTCCATTTTTCTACAATTCACGCAAGCCCATCCAGTAAAGTCAATTAAGATTGGTTTTTGTGTAGCTTTCGCCATGGCCAACGCTTTGGTATAATCGTTTACTACATCTGCCTTTAAACCATGACTAGCGCTATCTGTTGCAAATAGACTGTAATGCGTTGGTGGAGGGAAACCACTCAATAATTTTAAATTATTTGCATTTTGAGGCATTAAACCCGCTCCTAAATAAAGGGCGAATACTAGAGACAATCCACCTAGTAATTTTCTTCCTACTGCAATCTTTTGTCCTTTGACATCATGTGGTAATAATAAGAATCCAAAAAGATACGCTGTTAATCCTAAGCTAATCAAGATCCAAATGCCAATAAAGACTTCTCTTTTTAAGAGTCCCCAATGTTGCACTAAATCTGCGTTCGATAAAAATTTAAATGCCAATGCCAATTCAACAAAAGCCAATACTTTTTTCACCGTATCCAGCCAGCCTCCAGATTTAGGTAAGCTTTGAAGCCATTGTGGGAAGATGGCAAATAAAGTAAATGGAAGGGCCAATGCCAAACCAAAGCCTGCCATCCCCTGTGTCAATGCCCATGCGCCACCTTGCAATGACCCTACTAATAAGGTGCCTAATATTGGACCAGTACATGAGAAAGAAACAATCGCTAAAGTGATGGCCATAAAAAAGATACCACCCAGACTTCCTAAGCCACTTTTAGCATCCGCTTTATTGGCAATGCCCGATGGCAAACTGATTTCAAAATAACCAAAGAATGAAATGGAGAAGAAAATAAAAATAGCAAAGAACGCAATGTTCAACCACGCATTCGTTGAAATACTATTGAAAATTTCTGGTTGCACATTGCCCACAATATGAAAAGGTACACTTGCCAACACATAGATTAAAAAGATACTCAACCCATAGATTAAGCCATTTTGTATACCTTGTTTTCTTGTCTTAGATCTTTTAGTAAAAAAAGAAACCGTTACTGGTATCATCGGGAAGACACATGGAGTGACCAATGCAATCAACCCTCCTAAAAATCCTAATAAAAAGACACCCCATGCACCACTATCCGTACTTGCACTGGTAGTGATTTCGCCACAAGCATTTTCAGGTGCATTACGCGCTGATGCTGGCAATAGAATATTGAACTGATTTCCTTTTTGTCCATTTGCCAATGGCATTGCAATAGGCAATTCAATCACATAAAAAGAAGCTTCTTTTCCTACACTCATCACTACAACGCCTTTTAAACTATCTGGCTGAAAACCATGTATCACCACTTCCTCAGTGATATCAAAATTGCCTGTGAAAGCCTTTGCAGAAGTGAACAATACATCTTTTTGTGCAATAGAAGCAACAGAATACTGTGGCTTATTTTTGGCTACAGCTGTTTCTAAACTATATTTTAAGCTAGGTGCTTCTACGCCTTCTGTATTGGCGTCATACACTTTCCATCCGGCTTGTACTTGAATATTTGCTTGTATTGTGTACACCGAATCATTGATTGCAGTGATTTTGACAGTTGCTTTTGCAATGCTGTCTGCTTGTGCTTGTGACTGCGAAACAGTCAAGAAAAGCGCTATAATTGTCAAATAAAAATTACGCATTTATTGGGATTGGCTTTACAGCCTTTTGCGATAGTGATTGAATCGGATCATTATTGAATATCTACTTCAAAACTCTGCTTTGTGGGTGGCAAACATCTTTCCTCATTGCAAACCATAAATTCGATGGTGCCATTCAGCTTTGTCTTTGTAGCTACCTTTAGCGTGACAGCTTGTATAAATTGTACTTTGCCGCCAAAAGAACCAATGACTGCGTCAAAATTTTTATCAAATTTCTTTTCCAATTGACCTACTTCCTTGGTTGTCCCTTTTAAAAGAACCAATGGATTTTTAGCAAATTGAACCGTGGTTGGAACTGGTCCTTTTTTTACAAATTGAGAATAAATATGCCATGGTGCATCCACGATGGCGGTGATGATGATATTGTATTGTTTGTCTCCAGTTTTAACCGCCTGATAGGTCCATTTTACAGGTGCTAATTTTTGCGCTTGACTTTGCAAAGCAAAAATCATAATCAATAAAGCAAAGAATATTTTTTTCATCTGATTTGTTTTAATAATAAATCCACCTATGCTGCTTCACTAAATAGCTGCAGCTGTTTTTAATAAACCTAGTAATTCAAACACCTGAACGCCATCCGTATTGTTCAATGCAGGATTGGTTGCTCTTTCTGGATGCGGCATCATACCAAATACATTTCTATTGGCATTGCAAATACCAGCAATGTCTTTTATGGCGCCATTTGGATTGGCATCGCCGCCGATTTTTCCGTTTGCATCACAGTAGCGGAAAATAATTTGATTGTTTTGTTCAAGACTCGCCAAAGTGGCTTCGTCAGCAAAATACCTGCCTTCGCCATGTGCGATTGGGATTTGCAGTGGACCACTGTTTTCTGACTTTATAAATACATTTTTGCAAATAAATTGTTGATTGGCGTTTTGCAATAAGGCGCCTGGCAATAAACCTGATTCACATAAAATTTGGAACCCATTACATACCCCTAATACTTTTCCGCCTTTGTTCGCGAATTCAATGACTGATTGCATCATTGGGCTAAATTTGGCAATCGCACCACAACGTAAATAATCTCCATAAGAGAATCCACCTGGCAATACAATACAATCCTCGGTATTAAAATGAGACAGGTCGCTGTCTTTATGCCATAGCATTTGCACCTCAAAACCAAGGTCTTTTTCTAAAGCATCTTGCATGTCTCTGTCACAGTTTGAACCAGGGAAAACTAGTACGCCAAATTTCATAGTATTAAGCTTAAAACGTTGAATAAAATTGAGTTACAAAGGTACTTAATTAAGCTTTGCTAAAAAGCGTAAATTCTACACTTAAAAAAGGTGGTTATACACAATCAGCCCTGCCGAAATCCAAAATAAAACGTTGGGAATCAATAACTGTTTAGGGCTAGCATAACAAAAACTGATGAAGCTAGCCAAAGGGGCTAATACAATGGCAGAGGCATACAAAGCCTGTGTAGAGAAAATGATTGGCTGAAAAAACGTGACCAATAAGGTCAAAAGCATGACCCCCCAGTATTTTCTAACCTGAATGATAAAGCGATTTTGTTGATCCTGCCAAAAGTAGAGCCCAATCAACAATTGAATGCCTATGAATGATAAGGCAATCGATGATTTTATATTCATCCCCGCTAAAGGATTTTTCCAATCTAATTTTGGTAAAAAAGCGGTAAAAGCTGCTGCAGAATCTGTTAAAAAAACATAGGTGAAAATGAAATAGAAAGGCAATAGAATCCCCATCATCAATACCAGCCATTCAGCCAATCTAAAAGGCCTAATGATGGCTAAAGCAAACACAACAACCGGTATCAATATAGCAATTGGCTCGTACAATAAAATAGAGAATCCTACAATCAATCCGATATTAAATTCTACCGTTTTAGGTTGCGTCTGATCATATAATCGATTCAACTTTACTAAAATCCAAATGATCAAAGCATTCGCAATTAAACCAGAACTAATGGCATCCCAAAAAGGAAACAATGCAGTTAACAATACAAATGTAAAAGCAGGCAAATAACTTACCTGTTGAAACATCTTAAAACGACTCACCAATATATTTAATCTCAAAGCTTGCACAATCACTATTAGATGAAACAGTACGATAAGCGCTAGCGGTGGCAAGGGTTGTATATAATGAAACAAGATATAAGCCAGTAGGCCATCTGATGGATTCGCAATCACAATGGGTGCTTCCCAATAAAAATGGAAATGCACAAGTACACTTAATACAACTAAGAAGAATAAATTAATATCAGATCTATCTCTAAATAAAAAAACCATAATTACTGTATCGTGATTTTAGCAAAGCCTAATTTTCCTTTAGTTTGATAAGGCAAGATCGCTTCTTTTTCACCCACTTGTTTTAAAGACCTTGGCATCCACTCGATTTGCTTTTCCTTTAATAGAATAGGATTTCCTTGCACTAGATTGCCATTCGTGTTGAATTGCTGGTGCACCAATTGTCTTACCCCTTTTGATTTTTGATAGTACAAGAAATTCGTGCCAGATGCATTGTTAATTTGTCCGTATCCAATAAACTGATCTACATTGACATCAGATTGTTGTTTGTCAATGGTTTTTACAGATTGGATATTTGCTTTTGCATCAAAATGTAAAATCGCTACTTTGCCTGCTGTATACGTTACAGATGGACTGCTAAATCCTCCAAAAGGCTGCATCATCCAACTGTTCCAACCCCATCCCCATCCAAGTCCCCAACCTGGACCCCAGCCCCAAGGGCGCATCATACCCCAGCCAAATCTTGACCAAGGATAAAATCCAAAAGGCCTATTCCAATAACTAAAAATATAAGGATTGTAAAATGGCCCACCCCAAAAATAATCCCATCTTGAAAAAGCATTTCTGTTTGAACTTGTAGATGCCGCTTCTGCAATAATCGTAAAACCTCCATCCGCATTCGGTTGCACTTGATCGAAATAAAAATCATCGAAAGCTTTCTTCAAATTTCTTCTGTCTGTTACAGCATCTCTCATCGCATCTGTAAAACGACTTGCATTGCTTAAGCTATTTTGTTTGTTTGCAATATCCCAAACGAAGGTATACATCCCCTCTATAGCACCCTTCTTTTCTGTTGCATAAAACGAATTGACTAAAACAGTCCCGTTTGCATTGTTGATTTTTAAACGTATGTCGTCTAACAATAAGCTGTTGTTCACAATAGGTGTTTCAATTACATCTGACCCATCTGCAGCCATATACAATAAGCTTACCACCGGTGCAGCATTGGGCTGTTCTACGTTTCTTAAACAGAATAAATTTCCTTTATTGTCAATTGCAAAATCAGAAAGATGACTTTTTTTATTTTGCGCATTGATACTGATTGTGGCTTCGTTCAACAAACCAAAAGGCGTACTCAATGCCATGGTTTTAATTTTGATGGAAGCAGGATTGGTGGTGTTCACACTAAATAAAAGCAACTTTGAACGATCCTGACTTTCCACTAAATTGAACACTTTTGTGCCCGCACCTGGACGAATTTTTTCGGCAGTATCTACTATTGTTGGCGTACCAACGAGTTGCCCTTTTTCATCTAACTCCGCTACCATCGCATATAAAGTCGTTGCGGCTTGGAATTGATAAAACGCATACACCCTATTCGTTTTTGTTATGAACTCAATCGCATTTAATTTTTTTGGCAAAAACGCTAAATCGTTTTGTTGTACCAATTGCATTTGGTCATTGTACTGTGCAATCGTAGCAATTCCTTCATTGTTTTTGTAGATCCAATATCGACCATCCACTTTTCCTAAGACTTCGTATTGCATCTGGTCCTTATCTGTCTTCTCGATACCAGATAAAACATAGGATTGTGCTGCAACACCTTGCAGACCTGCCAAAATAAATGCAATAAAAGATAAAAATGATTTTAGCATAGGATACAATTTTAGAATACAAATTTAATGTATTAATGTATCGAAGGCTTTAGATTTTTGTTAAAAGAGCTGCATCCTCAGACACAGTGAATTGATAGGTCGCACCTAGCTGAACCGGCATATTGTCCAATTCGTGACTAATCGGAAAATTAAAGCAAATAGGATAGTCGCCCCCCTTGGTAATTCGTAGGATCATCTCTATCACCGTTTCACCAAATGCGGTTGCGTCGTCTTGCATATCCGTGAACCCTCCTACCACCAGACCTGCTAGTCCATCCAATAATCCTGCATTTTTACATTGTATCAGCATACGATCTACGTTGTAATGAAACTCCCCCACATCTTCAATACATAAAATCTTTCCCTTGGTATCCAATTGGTTTTCACTGCCGATTAAATGGGTGATCAAGCATAGATTTCCACCCACCAGTATCCCTTCTGCACTACCTAAATGATTGGATGGATGCGCTTTCGCCAGAACAGGCTGTGCTTCGCCCTCTAATATTTGTTTCAATGCCCTAATATAAGGAAGCCCCGCATCCCCTTTGCCGAAACCAGCCGACATGGGGCCATGAATACTCTCAATACCCTGCTTTTGCAAAGCTGCATGCAAAATTGTGATATCGCTAAACCCAACCACCCATTTAGGATGGGCCTTGATTTTCGTAAAATCCAATTGGGAAACAATCCTGCTCAAGCCATATCCTCCACGTGCACATAAAATAGCATGTATTTCAGAATCATCCATCATGGATTGCAATTCATCTAGTCGATCCTTATCTGAAGCTGAAAAATGACCAAATTTAGTCCCAACAGTCTTTCCAATGCGTACCTGAAACCCCCAAGACTCAAGTATATGCGCACAAATAGTCACTTTTTCCATTGGGATCGCACCCGCTGGGCAGAGTATGCCGATGGTGTATCCAGGTGCCAGTCGAGGAGGTTGAATCATACCGCAATATTAAGTACTTTTGCAGGAATGAACACGCCTAAAAGATATTTGATTAC
>CALPLN020000056.1 GCA_943324415.2 Sediminibacterium ginsengisoli
GAAATAAATTAGCTAACGGCGAGGACTTGCCAACACTAGAACAATATTTTTTAGCAGGCACTAAAGACAAACATAAGACTGCACTCATTTGTGAAATCAAGGCGGCCATTCTGGATAAAGAGCAAGATGAAAAAGCCACCTTAGAAACAATCGCTTTGGCGAAAAAACTAAGGATCGAAAAACGGATAGTGTATATCAGTTTTAGCAAAGACATCCTTTTATGGATAAAAGAAAAGCAACCCAAAGCGACCGTTTTATACCTTGAGTCTGACTTGACCATTGACGAGGTATTGCAGCATCATTTGAATGGTATCAATTTCAATTTCGGTGTTTTTAAAAAAAATAATCAACTTAGCGAAGCTGCAAAAAAAGCAGGATTGATGATTGGGAGTTGGACCGTCAATGAATTATCCGACTTAACTATTTTACAAAATCAAGGAGTGGAATGGATAACCACCAATCATCCTCAACAATTTCAAAATTATTTAAAAGGTCAAAAGAATTAGGCATCTTAGGCATTATTAGTTGATTATTTATACCTGGTGTCAATGAGGTATTGAATCTTCCATCCTTCCTTTAATTTAACTAACTGAAAGCTATTCACCCCCTTATGTGAATATTGGCCTTTATAATAAAAGGTATACGGCGTCCATACTGTAGCCATCAAAGGGTCTACATTGATCGCGCCAAATTCGATTCTTTCATCTAATGCATTGGGCGTCTGCTTGCCGATACTTTGAATAAAATCCTTTACCGATTCTGTTTTAATCATTGCCCCTTCCGGCTTATTCAAGATCGTTTGAAAAATAACATTGTCAGAAAAACAGGTTTTTAATAAGCTGCTGTCGGCCTGTTTCATTGCAACAAACATATTTTGAATCACTTGTTTAACTTCATTTTCTGCAGATACCGAGGTGCTTAAATGATTTGACTGCGCATTCGCTGAATATTGTAAACAACATAAAATAAAAAAGGTGTACACTATTGTCTTGATCATGGTATTCAATTAAAGTTATTTGAAATTTTAAAATTTGAATTAGTCTTTGTAAATTGATTGTAATTTAAAACCAATTATTCAATACCACACCATGAAAACGACTAAAATAATTTATTGGGTTACCACAAGTATCATTTGCTTATTTGCCTCATCCGCTATTTTCATGAATTCCGAAATGGCTATCGAAGGCACCAAGCACGTAGGCATACCACGCTGGCTAGGGCTAGAAATAAGCATTGGACAATTGATTGGTCTAGTCTTGTTGATTGTTCCTGCAGTACCAGCAAGAATTAAAGAATGGGCTTATGTTGGATTTGGTATATTATACATTTCGGCTACTGTAGCGCATATTGCTATAGGAGATCCAATCAACAATACCCTGATGGCCATTGTATTTTTTGGATTACTGCTGGCTTCTTATACAAGCTTTCATCAATTACAAAAAGCAAGAAGTTAATTTTAAAAACCAATTTTCGCTGTATAAAAAAAGGCGCTCAAAATGAGCGCCTTTTTTTATATCCTACCTTTTAAAATTATTTAGGCAAGGCGCTTAGCATCAATTTCAAGAATCCATCTATAGATTTGTCATCCATCCACTTAATGACCGCAACTAGATCGTGCTCTGGATCCACATAAATGGCATTGGTACCATTACCAATATGCGCATAGGCTGATGCAGGCGCTGAGGGATACATTTTACGATCTGTATTTAAGAAATAATTCATAAACCCATACCCGGTATTCGCCCCTGTTGGCTTAGTGGATTGCTTAATCCAGTCTTCTGATATGATTTGTTTGCCATTCCAATTTCCTTTTCTTAAGGTCAGTAAGCCAAATCTAGCCATATCATAGGCATTGATAAATAAGCCCCCTCCAAAATGACCACCACCACTGACTGACTGAATCATTTTGCCATCCAAAATAATCCAAGCATTTTTATATCCAGTCCATGCCCATGTATTAGAAGCCCCGATGGGTTGCATAACCTGCTCTCTTAACACTTCTGGCAATGGTTTTCTCCAAACAGTGGTTGCAGCTAAAGCCAAGGCATTGACTCTTGTATCATTGTATTTATAGACTGTGCCTGGTTCAAAACGTTTTCTAGTCGTCCACTCTTCTGGTTTGTCAGATGGTCTATCTGCCCAATCTGGCTTGCCCCACAATACCCCTTCCCAATCGCTTGTTTGTCTTAACAAATGATCCCAATTGATCGTTTTGTTATGCGCTGTTTCAAATGGATACATAAAAGCGGTTTGTGCAATTGGATTTTCATCTAGCGTTGTAACCGTCGTTACTGTTTCTATTGGTGGTAAATAAGTATGCACTTTGTCATTGATAGAACGAATCAAGCCTTTGTCAACTGCCAATCCCACTACGGTAGACAACATGCTCTTTGTCACACTATTCACCATTTCTACCGAATTCAAATTTCCCCATTCTGCAATGATATAACCCTTATACACGATGACGCCTGCAGCAGGTCCTCGACTTGCCATTGGTCCGATTGGATCAGAAAATGGTTCTTTGCCAAATTGCATCGCCTGCGTTAGCTGTAAATTTTTTGGAAATTTGGTCTCGTGAGCAATGGCATATTGTATTGCTTGATTCAATACAGCACTATCGATTCCAAAACCTATGGCTGATTTCTGTTCCCAATTTGATGCAGATGGATAATAGGGCTTTACTTGTGCGCCAGCTACAAAACAGATGCTAAGAAAAATAAGGATGAATTTTTGCTTCATGATAATGATTGTGTGCTGATTATTTTAATTGTGTCGTATCTACTCTTGTTGGGGTATCTTTTCCTGAAACAATAGACTTTGCACTAATTGCAATGGCCTTAATAATTTCATTCATATTGTCTAAATCCAATGTCTCAATATGGTCTGAAGCTTTATGGTAGTTTGGTTCTGAATCCATTTTTGAAGTAGAAATCGTATGTGCTGCAACACCTAGTCTAGCAAGGGTTGCATTGTCTGATCGGTAAAATAAATTTTGCTCGGTGTAAGGATCAGGATAGAATTTAAAATCCGATCCATCTAGATTTTTTTGTAAAATAGCGCCCATATTTGTTTTTTCATATCCTGTTATATAGGCGCTGTTCTTGCCCCACTTACTTTCTGTTCCAATCATTTCGATATTAAACATAGCCACCACTTTAGATGGGTCTAATTGCTTTGAAAAATATTGTGCGCCATATCCGCCTACTTCCTCTGCAGTAAATGCTGCGAATAAAATAGTTCTTTCATTGTTGTTTAAAGCCTTATAATATTTTGATAACATCATCATTGCAGTTGTACCAGCAGCATCATCATTCGCGCCATTGTAAATAGAATCTCCATTGACCATATTCCTTGTATTGATGCCTAAGTGATCGTAATGTCCAGAGAATATGACATATTCATTTGGCAAAGTTTTTCCAGGAATCATGGCAACCACATTGGCCAATGACATTGACTCTATTTGATGCGTCGCTTCGATCGTATATTTCACAGGCTGCGTATTGGTCAATACAAATACGATTGTAGCCTGATTGGCTGACAAATTATTTTTAAATCGAACAAGCCTGCCAAAATTTTGCGCATGTGATTCATCTACCAACACCATCGTATTTTGATTTAAGCCAATTAACTTAGCTGCTGCTTGATTTAAATTTTCGCCTGCTACAATTTTCTGTACAAGATATCCTGATGCTTCGGTAAGCTTAATTTCTGGTTGTACTGTAACCACAATCACTTGCTTATTGTCAATCGCCAATCCATCTAGGCTCGCTGATAAACTGATAAACCTAGGTCTATTGATGGTGAATGATTGTAGAAATTGATCATCTCCTTTCAGTGATTTTAAACCAGCAGCGCCAAACTCTTTCGCAATAAAAGCAGCAGCTTTATTGATCCCTGGACTAAAAGTTTTGCGTCCTTCCATTTCATCTGAAGCTAAAACGCGCTCTATTCTCTCTGTTTCAGACTTAGTAATTAGATTATCTATTGACTGGCTAATACCTAAATAAGGGATTAGCAATACAATACATATTAATTTAATCATTCTCATGTTCTTGATTTTAGTATTGGATTAAAGATAATTTCATTTTGAATGCAAATGAAAAAAATGATTGCGAACGGAATGATTGATTTTCATTTTAAACTTTTGAATTTATAATTTGTCTAAATTGCTACTAAATATCCTGCATGCCGCTTAGCCCCCTTTCTAGCAGTTTAGGACTTGAACCTTTTCAAGGAACCTGGACAAAGCAAACAACAACGCATTTATTAAATAGGCTCTTATTCGGCGCTAAACAATCAGAGATTCAATATTTTTTAGCTAAGGGTTTAAATGCCTCTATTGATGAATTGCTTAATCCATCTGCAGTTATTCCAGCGCCACCACTTAATGATTACAATACAGCTACCGTAATAGATCCGGCCGTGCCTTTGGGTGCAACTTGGATCAACCACCCTACCGGTGACGGGACGATTAATAGTTTAAGAAGGACCAATTTTAAAAAATGGCTTACTGGTGTCTTAATTCATCAAGACATCAGCATCAGGGAAAAACTGACTTTATTTTGGGCCAATCATTTTGGTACGGAAGCAGATACCATCTCCAATGCAAACTATGTATACCACCATCATGCTACCTTAAGAACACATTCAATTGGTAATTTTAAAACAATGGTAAAAGCAATTACCATCGATCCGGGCATGTTGCGATACCTCAATGGCTATTTGAATACAGCAAGTGCTCCTGATGAAAACTATGGTAGAGAATTACAAGAATTATTTACTGTTGGAAAAGACAATGCCGTTCAATATTCAGAATCAGACGTTAAAGCCGCCGCAAGAGTATTAACAGGCTGGCGCATTAATGCTAGCTATATGAGCTACTTTGATGCAACTAGGCATGATACAGGTAACAAGCAATTTTCTAGTTATTATAATAACAAAGTGATTGCTGGTAAATCTGGTCAAGCTGGCGCCACGGAGACGGATGAATTAATTGATATGCTTTTTGAGAAGACAGATATGGCAAAATATATCTGCAGAAGATTGTACAGGTGGTTTGTATATTACTATATTGACGAAACGGTAGAAAAAAATATCATCACTCCTTTAGCGGAAATTTTCAAGTCAACTAATTTTGACATCAAGCCAGTCTTAACGGCCCTTTTTAAAAGCGCGCATTTTTATGATTCAGTGTATATAGGTTGTCAAATCAAAAGTCCCATTGACCATGTCATCGGCACTTTACGCAAAACCAATGTCGTTTTCCCAAATTCGATTTCGGATTATGCTGACGCTTATTTGCATTTCAACAATATGACAGGGCAGTTAACCAATCTTGGACAAAACCTTGCAGATCCTCCTAATGTAGCTGGCTGGCCTGCCTATTATCAGTCTCCAGAATACCATGAATTATGGATTAATGCGGACACATTGCCTAAACGAAATAAATTCACAGACCTAATGCTTGAAACTGGATATACCAGAAACGGCAGAAAAGTGAGCATTCAAGCTATTCCCTTTGCGCAAGCAATTTCTAGCAATCCTGCGGATCCGAATCAACTAGTTAAGGATCTATTTGAGCTTCTAATTTCTACCGAAGTGGATCAAAGTATAAAAGACAATTTAAAAAAACAGATTTTATTAAGTGGCCAAACCTCGGACTACTATTGGACAGATGCTTGGAATAGTTATCAGTCCAATCAAAATACAATCAACTTTAATTTGGTGAACACCCGATTGAAGGCCTTGATAAAATATATTATGAACCTGCCAGACTATCAATTAAGCTAAATGAAAAGAAGAAATTTTTTACGCAATAGTCTTGCAGTGCTCACGCCAACTGTAATTAGTGGCAATCCGATACATGTCTTAAGCAATCATAGTATCGTGGATCCAGAGGTACTTGCAAAAGTGGATAATGATAGAGTACTTGTAATTATTCAATTGAACGGCGGAAACGACGGTTTAAATACAGTGTTGCCGATTGATCAATATGGACAGTATTATAGTGCAAGAACGAATATCGCAATCCCGGAAAAAAAGATACTTACATTAAATGGTTTTGGTGCAACTGGTTTGCATCCTGCAATGACCTCGATGCAAAGACTTTTTAACGAAGGGCAACTTGATGTCGTGCAAGCAGTGGGTTATCCTCAACCGAATTTCTCTCATTTTAGAGCTACCGATATTTGGATGAGCGGATCCGATAGCAACGAATATTTAAATACGGGTTGGGCTGGTCGTTTTTTAGACAGCAATTACCCTGACTATCCAGATAATTATCCAAATGAAATGGATACCGATCCATTGGCCATTCAGATTGGGTCAATTACTTCGTTAACATGTCAAGGACCACTTGTGAATATGGGTATGAGTATTTCTGATCCAAATTCTTTTTATAATTTATTAGATACAACAGAACAATCAGTACCCAATACCAATGCGGGATATGAATTGAGTTTTATAAGACGAATCTCAAAGCAAACAAATAAATACGCCACACGCATCAAAGCCGCTTCTGATGCAGTTACGCAACAAGCGACTTACCCTAATTCGAGTTTAGCCAATCAACTAAAAATTGTATCAAGACTTATAAAAGGTGGATTAAAAACAAAAATTTACTTAGTCAACTACGGCGGATTTGATACTCATGCCAATCAAGCAGTAGCAACAGACACGGCTACTGGCACACACGCAAATTTATTAGGCGCTATTTCTGAAGCGATTGGCGCTTTTCAGAATGACATCAAAGGTCAGGAAATTGAGGACAGAGTAATCGGTATGACCTATTCAGAATTTGGAAGAAGAATTAAATCAAACGCTAGCGGGGGAACAGACCACGGTGCCGCTGCACCATTATTCCTATTTGGTAAAAATGTAAGAGGTGGTGTTTTTGGCGAAAATCCAACAATCCCTTCTACCGTTACTGTTAGTGACAATATTCCATACCAACATGATTTTAGAACTGTATACAATTCTATTTTAAAATATTGGTTCTGTGTAAAAGCATCAGATAATTTACAAATCATGTTAAAGGAATATCCAACTTTAAATTTGATCAACGCTAGTGCTTGTGCAGTTGAAATGAACAATCCGATTTTTGAAAAGAATTCGATGATCGTCGCTTATCCTAATCCATTTTCACAACAATCTAGGATAGAATTTAAAACAGAAGGCGGGCACACTTTAGTTCAATTGCTTGATGCCTCAGGCACGGTCATTAAATTATTAGTAGATGCCACTTATACTTATGCCGGCATGAATAGTACCACATTGCAAGGCAGTGATCTAAATCCTGGGGTGTATTACATAAGAATTCAAAATGGAATGCACCAGTATGTCAGAACGATCATTAAAATGTAATCCAATATTTAAACTGAATTAAACCTTTGCCAGTTTTTTTGGTCTAACTTGAACTCGCATGACAGACCAAGCACTCATAACTCAATTTCAAAATGGCGATGCTAAAGAGCATGCATTTACGCAGTTGTTAAAAAGACATCGCGAACCTGTATTTTTTCAAATAAAAAAAATGGTGCTTGAGCATGCCGATGCGGATGATATTGCACAGGCGGTTTGGATCAAAGTTTGGAATAAACTGGATGGATTTAAGCAAGAAAGCGCTTTTAGTACCTGGCTTTTCAGGGTGGCTTACAATGAAACCCTCAATTTTATTGCACAAAAGAAGCGTATTCAAGCCCAAACCAAGCAAAATCAACTAGATCAGGATGCAACGCAACCAATGACGCATCATTCCATCAAAGAGAGCGATATACAGATAAAACTAGAGCGAGCAATCGCAGAATTACCTGAAAAACAACGTTTTGTGTTTATGTTAAGGTATTTTGACGCTTTTGATTATGAAAAAATTGCATCCATCACCGGCACAACCGTAGGAGGTGCAAAGGCGAATTATCATCAAGCGGTCAAAAAAATGACTGAATTACTCCACAACGCTTAAACCTTTGACCATTCAATGGGTCTAAATAACAACATGGAAAACGAATCAATTTCAAAAGAACTCGCAACAGCTTTAAATAGTTTTAAGGCTAAAAGCGATCAGGTACCTGAGGGTTATTTTGATCAATTTGAGCAGGAGCTAATGCGTCAGATTCAAACCGAAAAGCAACAACCCAAACAAGCCACGATCTTGTCTATGTTTGCAAACCAAAAAAAGTACTTAGTTGCTGCAAGTTTACTTTTTGCCATTGCCACTGGATACCTATTTTACAATGATACTGAGCAGAAGGCTAACACGATGGCTAAAGTAGATCTGATTGATATCAAAACACTTCCTGACGAATTGATTGAAGCCTACGTAAATAATAATGAACTTATTGCCGAAGTGGAATGGAATAGTGCCATTGAAAATGCTGGATCTTCTATTTCAACAAATAATAATTAAATAAGCTCCATAATTAACAAAACTGTTTTAAACCATTTAAACATAGTTGCATCTAATTATCAAATCAAAATTTTATGAAAAAAATACTTTATCTGTGTAGTTTTATTTTGTCTGTCTTTATAGCTCAAGCACAACAAAGACCTATGTATGGACAAAATAGACCACCTATGCGCAATGAGCGTGGAATGGAAATGCCGCCACCACCGCCAAGACCAATGACAAGAGAGCAAAGAGAAAGATTAGAATCTTTCAGAATTCAATTCATTTCAAAAAAGCTTGACCTAACGCCTGCGGAAGCCGAAAAGTTTTGGCCGGTATACAACGAACAAAAAGAAGCAAGTCAGCGACTAATGCAAGAAAAACAAAATGACGAGATTGAATTTCAAGAAGCGATGTTAGCAGTAAGAAAAAAGTTTAAGAAAGATTTAATGCCTATTTTAAAAACAGAAGATAGAGTGAATCTAGCTTTAAAAGTGGATCGTGAATTGCTCAATAAAATGCGCAATGAAATGATGCGCCGAAAAAGACCCATGTAATAAGATTGAGTTTGGTTGATAAAAAAAGCACTAGCCGGGGGGCTGGTGCTTTTTATTTGTATTCCGCTATAAACACTTATAAATCCGAATATGGCTTGGCACGCATTAGAATGATGTCCGCTTTCGAAACCGTATTCAGGTATTCTGGTAAAGTACTCATCTGCTTCCAAGCAGCTGCGTCTACAAAGCTTTTCCAATGGGCTTCTCTATCTGCAAGATTGCTAAACCTGGTGATATAAATTAAATTAGGCATCCTACTTCCAGCAATGACCTTGCTATAAAATAACGCATTAAAATTTAAAGTATTAAACAGTTCAATTTCCTTTCCTTCATTGAACATATGTACTTTTTTAAGAAACAATGCCTCGTCTGCACTTTCATAACTTCTAAATTCATAGATATTGTCTGGAGACTTCGGGAATGATGTCTTTTTTTCAAATTGTCCCTGAAACTTAAATGACTTTGAAATCATTGTTTCTACTCTCGTATAAGGTAATGTTTCATTTGTTTTTGATAAAGTCAATAAAGTATTTGACATCATTGGGTCGATCCCTTCTTTTGCTTGATCCAGCTGATCAAGTTGTGACAGGCTTAACAATGGAATCCAAACCATGATCGTCTTGTCTTTAGCTGTATCATTGTTGATTGGCTCAAATACACCCACATTGGCAATGCCAAACTGATGAAGATGCGGTAAGTAGTTATTTTTTAAATAAGCGTCCACGGCTTCCAGTTGTGCGGTTGTACTACAATGGTAGACCTGTGTTAAATAGTATTCGCGAGGTTTATTTTTATTAGCAGCAAAAGCAGTCATTGAAATTAAAACCATACAAATCAAGAGTAATTTTTTCATTTTGTTTTTTTTATTTTTAACGGATTACGTCAAGGTGATATTCTTGAATCAATGCTGGATTTTCAGGACTCAATGTAAAACTTAATTTCAAGTTTTGTTTTGATCCTTCAAGAATACAATATCCCCTTAGTTGATTCTCTGCGATCATTTTTCCAACCGACTTGATTGTTCCCGCTTGTTCAAACATTTGCTTAGCTTCTGATTTTAACTCATCTATTAAATAGTCATCAAAAAAGTTTTCGGCAAAAATTGCTGGTATTTTTTCCCAACTAGGAATAATTTGAACCAGTTCTTTTTGACGCTGTTCGAGTATGGGAGATACAGACACCATTCTTGGTTGAAGCTTCGCGATTTGAACTAGCGTATCCAGTACAATCAAGTTCATACTAGAGGTAGGTGCATAAGTATGATTGGCAAAAAAGATCACACCCAATCCATACTCAGGTAAAAAACGCCAATTACTTCCAAATCCAGGAAGTCCGCCGCTATGACCGATGCTGGTTTTTCCTTCTGCGTCATGCATCCAATTTAAGCCATAGCTATAACTAGAAGTCGTAGCCAGCTTTTTCCCTGATGGAAATTGATAGTTAGGGTTCAAATTGATGAAAGTATAAGGTTGATGCATTTCTCTAACCGTACTTCTCTTAATCACTTTATTTTCTGCTTCATTGCGCTCTGGCCATGCGGCTTGATGTAGCGACACATATTTTGCAAAATCAGCAATCGAAGTAATCATCCCGCCCATTGCGCCATA
>CALPLN020000057.1 GCA_943324415.2 Sediminibacterium ginsengisoli
CATTTAATGCAAGCAAGCCAAGAAACAGTCCTACAAAAGAGGACTTTACAATTTTTGAAAAATTCATAATTGGCAGTTTATTGGTTTAATAAGCAGTTACAAAATACACATTTTTGATATGAAACAAATTTTTTGTTAAATAATTTTTAACTTTTTGTCTAAAAGGATTACAACTGTTAGCTTCCGAGCCTGCTGCTCCCTCCTATTATCCTTTGGGAATCAATAATAGATTGATTTGATGGCATTTGGATGGGTTTTTCAACCAAATCGACCTGCTTAGAAAATATACAGAAACATCTAAAATTGCAAACGTTTGCGGTAAATTTTGTGTTAATTTTCCTTAAATTGAACTTTGTAACGCTTACCTGATATGACAAATACTACCCTGAAATTATTGGCTCAACAATTGCAACTCAGTATATCAACTGTATCTAGAGCATTAAAAGATCATCCAGATATTTCCACTGCCACAAAAGAGAAAGTACATGCTTTGGCCAATAGCCTAGATTACGAGCCAAATGCCTATGCCATTCAATTGAGAACACAGAGTAGCAAAATATTCGGTGTAATTGTGCCTGCTATTGCCAATTTGTTTTACGACAGCTTTATTGCTGCGATTGAAGAAGAGAGTAGAAAGAATGGATATGCATTGATGATTTTGCAATCAAGTGACAATCCGGATAACGAATTGAATAACTTAAAAATTTTCAGACAGAATAGAGTCTCTGGTGTATTTGCATGTTTATCTGCGCACACACAAAATTTAGACGTGTATGAGAAGATGAGTGAAAGAGATATTCCAGTTGTCTTTTTTGACATTGTTCCAAAAGAAAATAAATACACTAAAGTAAGAATGGCAGACGAAAGATGTGCGGTTATTGCTGCTGAAAATATTATACAGAGAGGCGCGAAACGCGTACTTGCATTATTTGGTGACCCAGCCTTATCTATCAGCCAAAAAAGAAAACTCGCATTTCAACAATTCATGGAAAAATATGCGCCTAAAACGCATTGCACTTACCTCCATACAAATAGTTCCCAAGAAGCAGAAACAGCATTCCACAAACACATTGGCAAGATGCAGAAATTCGATACCGTTTTTGCTATGACTGACGAGATTCTGATAGGTGTCATGAAAGCGATCCAAGCACTAAATATAAAAGTGCCAAAAGAAATTGGTGTGATTAGTATTAGTAATGGATTTATACCAAGCTTGTACCATCCTAATATTAGTTATGTAGAAACAAGTGGATACGAATTAGGGAAGTTGGCCTTTGTTCAAATGCTTGCCAATATCAAAGGAGGAAAAACATTGTCCGAATTAACAGTGGATGCAAAATTTGTTGAGGGCGGATCGATGTAAATTCAAAAAAATATTTCATGCAAAAAAATGATCTGCAAAAATATAAAGCCTTTCTATTTGATCTGAACGGGACTATGGTACATGACATGCCCTATCATGTGAATGCTTGGCATAAAGTGGTACAAACACTTGGTTCAACGATGCCTATCGAAGCAATGAAACAAGAATGCTATGGCAAGGGCGAGGAAATGCTTGAGCGAATTTTTCCAGGGAGCTATTCCCTTGCAGAAAGAATAGCGATAAGCGAAGACAAAGAGTCAACCTATAGAAAAGAATTCCTACCTGATTTGAGATTGATTGATGGTCTTGATCAATTACTTGAAAAAGCGAACTTATTAAATATCAAAATGGGCATTGGCTCTGCTGCAAACAATTTAAATATTGATTTTGTATTGGACAATCTAAATATAAGAAAGTACATGCAAGCCATCATAAGTGGGGAGATGGTCACAAAAAGTAAGCCGCATCCTGAAACATTTTTAAGCTGCGCTGCACAACTGAAAATTCCTGCAGACTGTTGTTTGGTTTTTGAAGATACCCCTAAAGGCGTTGATTGTGCAGCCAGTGCCGGCATGAATGCAGTGGTACTCACAACGACCCACCCAATTGCCGACTTTGAAAGTTTTACCAATATCATTCACTTTACGAATGACTACCAGGAATTGGCCAACCTATTATAGCGACTTAGCTAACACTTAACTGGCTTAATTGCTTGATGTTTAAAGGACTTGTTCTACAACAACCTCCAATAATTTTTGCGCCCGACGCTATCCACAATTTCGCCTGGTTTAGAAAGTCTACATTGCAGTTTTGATTCGATTCCCATTGTTTCAAAACTGCATTATATTGTTCCCCCTTATTTGGATAGACGATGATGAATTGATTGGTGTTTTGTTTAGCAATTTGAACAAGTGAACTGATGTATTGTGGTGCAGTACAATTTACGCCAACAGCAATAATGCCATCTGCCTTATTTAAAATACTTACTGCTTCTTTAAAACTTTCCCCACTAGATAATTGTGTGTCATTCTTACAACTAAAACTTACCCATGCTTGCACCCCCGAATAGGATTCTAGTAGGGTCTTAATCGCAATTGCTTCATCAATACATGGGATCGTTTCGAATGCGATCAGGTCGGCCCCTGATTGAACAAGTAGCGCCAATCTTGCGCTGTGAAATTCAATTAGCTCCTCAATCGTGACGCCTACATATCCAGTGTATTCTGACCCATCCGCTTTCGCTGCTCCATAGGGTCCGATAGATGCGGCAATTAAAGGCTTTAACAACTGTCGCTCTTTGTTAGATTGCAAATACGCCTCTCTTGCTTCCTCTGCAATCTTTAAACTTAATTGCATGAGTTGAATCGCTTCTTCTTTGGTATGGCCTTGATTTTCGAAACCTAAAAAACTAGCTTGATACGTCGCTGTCGTAATGATATTTGCCCCTGCATGCAAATAATCCATATGCACTTCTTTTATGAGTGCTGGATTTTCATTCAATAATTTCGCTGACCACAATGCATGGTTCAAATCTGCTCCTCTAGCTTCTAGTTCTGTAGCCAATGCTCCATCTAAAACAACAAAACCTTGGGCTTGCAAAAATGAATCTAAAATTGTCGCTTTATTTGACATATTCGTGTGATTTTATTTCCCAATACAGAATTTAGAAAAAATGAAATCCAACTGATCTTCGTTTGTAATTTCCCCGGTAATCGTACCTAAATAATGCAAGGCCTGTCGAATGTCTAAAGCCAATAAGTCACCGGTTACGTTTTCTATTAAGCCTGTCTCTATGTCATTCAACGCTAACATCAATTTTTTTAAGGAAGCTACATGCCTTGCGTTGGTCACAATGGTTCCTTCTTTGTTTAGCGCATCCCCTACCACTTTTTGATTCAATGCATTTTCTAACGCGATGATATTCTCTTTGTTTTTTGCAGATATAAATAATACTTCATTAAATGCTGGATCATACATGATTGCTTTATCTAGAGCAAGGTCCATTTTATTTCCAACTAAAATTAATTTATCCTTTGCTACTCCAATGTCCGATTGCCATGCCTGAATTGCTTCAGTGTCATGGGTGCTTGCATCAAACAAGGCGATTACAATATCTGCTTCTTGTATTTTCTCACGACTCTTTTCAATACCCATTTGCTCAATTGAATCCTCGGTTTGCATCCTGATCCCCGCAGTGTCAATTAACTTATATAAAACCCCTTGAATGTTTAAATATTCTTCTACTGTATCTCTTGTGGTTCCAGGAATGTCACTTACCAATGCGCGATTTTCATTTAACAATGCATTTAACAAAGTGGACTTTCCTGCATTTGGTTTTCCTACGATAGCTACTTGAACGCCATTCTTAATCACATTCCCCAACTTAAATGAATCATACAATTCTTGTGTTTTTAATTGCAATTGTTGCACTAAATTTTCCAACTCTTTTTTATTGGCAAAAGCAACATCTTCTTGAGAAAAATCTAATTCTAACTC
Source organism: Sediminibacterium ginsengisoli (assembly GCA_943324415.2). GTDB lineage: Bacteria > Bacteroidota > Bacteroidia > Chitinophagales > Chitinophagaceae > Sediminibacterium > Sediminibacterium ginsengisoli_C. The sequence continues at coordinate 3,860 of CALPLN020000057.1, forward strand.
AATCAATGCCGAAAACTTTATTAGCTTCTCGCGCATCAACTGCAAGTCATTAGAGAATCCGCCTTTTAAATTGTGCAATGCAGTTTTCCTTGCTGCTTCTGTATTGCTTGCAATTAGATCAGCAACAGCTTCTGCTTGTGTTAAATCTAATTTTGCATTCAAGAATGCACGTTGTGTAAATTCCCCAGGCTTGGCCATCCTTGCGCCTTTTTCGATCATCAATTGTAAAATGGAGTCTTGAATAAAAGGTGAGCCGTGACAAGAGATCTCTACCACTTCCTCTCCTGTATATGACTTTGGCGCTCTATAAATACTTGCTACAACCTCATCTAGGACAAGCCCTTTGTCTACCAGTTTGCCAAAATGCACTGTATGCGAAGCTTGCTTGGTTAAATCTTTTTTTTCAAATACGGAATTCACAATCTCAATGGCTTCCGGTCCACTCAATCTTATTACCGCTATGGCACCTAATCCAGGTGCAGTTGCGAGTGCTACAATCGTGTCGTTCCAGGTACTTAAAGTGCTTTGCATGGATGCAAAATTACACAAAAAAGGCTCCCAATTGGGAGCCTTTTTATATTGAATCTGATTGAATCTTAATCTTCAGAAACCATGAAAACAATTGCTTGTCTATGTCTGTAAATTACATTACGTCCATTTTGAACAGCTGGCTTCCATTTTGGACCTCTTTGAATTACACGTACCGCTTCTTCTTTAGTACCGTATCCAGGATCGTTCTCAGCTCTTACTTCAGAGATGGCACCATCCTTTGCTACGATGAAAGAAACAACTACAGAGTATTTTCCAGTAGGTGCGCCATTTTCAACAGGCAAGTCTCTATTCAAGGTACGCTCTAGGTATCTAACCCATCCGCCTTGTCCACCAGGGAATTCAGCAGGGATTTGAACCACAGTAAATACCTTATCATAGTCGTCGTCTACTTTTGGCGCTTCAACAGGACCAGTGCTTTGTTCTACAGGAGCAACCAATCCGTCGTCTTTAGTACCTTCTTGGTTAAATGAACCAATTTTAGTGTCTTCTAACTTTTCAACTTCCTTGATCTCGTCTTCTTCCTTCACTTCCTCGTCTTTAACAATCTTTGGAGGCGTGAATTTAGTCACTTCGACCTTAGGAGGTTCTTGTTTTGGTGGTGGAGGTGGTGGAGGTGGTTCAGGCTTTTTTTCATCTTGATTTATGTTCTCTAAAGATAAATCTACAGCAACCACTTCTACTTTATCATTCTTGATAGAATTTGATAAAATTGCACCAACAGACAACGCCACAGTCACAAGGATCATTCCCATAAGACCGTTTCTCAAACGCTTATTATACGTTTTACGTAAATCATAAGCGCCGTAAGCTTTGTTCTTGCCTTCGAAAAGGATATCAAGAAAATCGGCGGTTAATATTTTATTTATGTCCATGTTTAATGCTTTTAATTACTTGCCGAAGTTTGTGAACTTGCATCAGAGATTTTAACCAACTGGGATTCCCCGTCAGAGATATCTACCAATGCATATTTTTTTACAACGTTAATCGCCATTTCATCCAAGATGTCAATTACATTTTTGTAATTACAGTCAGCACTAGGTTTGATCACGACTACAAAATCCTTGTATGGATTTTCAGCATCTCTTGATCTACTTCTAACATCTGCTTTCTTTTTCAAGATCACATCACGGATTGAGTTTTCACCGTTAAAAGAGGCAGAAAGAAAATTAGAGCCATCTGGCTTTAATTGACCTTCATAATAATAGATATGATTATCCGCCCCCATTAAGATAGTAAGTACACCAGATTCTTTTGCTTTATTTTGATCTTCCTCTGTTACTTTATCATCAGGCAAAAACAACTTTAACGCTGTTGGTTGGCTCATGGTTGTGGTAAAGATGAAAAAGGTAATCAATAAGAAACCTAAGTCCACCATTGGCGTTAAGTCAACGCGCGTTGATAACTTTTTTCCTTTCTTGACCCCTGGTCCTTTCTTATGGCCACCACCCGAGGTATCTAATTCTGCCATTGTAAGCGCTTTTAATTAGTTATTAAAATTAGTCTTCCTGTTTTTCGCCTTTCATAGAACTCTTCCATAATTCGGAGCCCTCTGGAGCGTTTTCAGGATTGGTAACCATTTGAAACTTCAACAATTCATTTTTCTTGAAGGCTGCAATGACATTCTTAAATGCTGGATACTTAGCGACATTGTCCCCTTTTAATAAAAGGTCCATTTTCTCGCCAGCATAGGCATCTTTAACAACTTGCATCCAATAGATTAATTCATTGTTCGTGCTATCCTTACATGGTATACCAGGTAATTGATCGCCTTTTCTGTTTTCTTCAGGAAGTGATAAAAAAGAATTCAATCCATTTAATGGAGCGCCAATGAAACCTGCTTTTTTGAAAGCAGCAACATTGATGCCTAAGTTACGTTGGCTATTCACCGTATTCGCAACTAGTTCTTTCTTTTGTTCGTCATCCATGGTTAGGAAAACCTTACCATCCTTATCAATTGTTACTAAGACAAAATCCTTGTTTGGAGCCACTTTAGAAGCTACCGAACTTGGTGTTTCTACAGCAATTGCTTCTGCAGGTTTGAACTTAGTCGTCAAGATGAAGAAAGACAATAAAAGGAAGGCCACATCGCACATGGCTGTCATGTCGATGGCAGTACTCTTACGAGGTAATTTGGCTCTACCCATTGTATAGTCTTTTAATATTGTTAAGGCTAGGCCTTAATAAATGATTTATTTATAATTCGCTGCGAAACTTTGAGTCAAAGTAAATCCAGACTCATCAATTCCGTAAGTGATACCATCAATACTTGTAGTAAATACGTTGTACATGATGATCGCAACAGCAGAAGTACCGATACCTAAAGCAGTGTTGTACAATGCCTCAGAAATACCTTGAGACAATTCACGTGCTGCTTCACCACCACCTTCTTCACCTAATTTAGAGAAAGAACGAATCATACCCAATACCGTACCGAACAAACCTAATAAGGTTGCAACTGATGCGATAGTTGATAAGAATACTAAGTTCTTTTCTAACATTGGTAATTCCAATGCAGTAGCTTCTTCGATTTCTTTTTGAATGTTCAATACTTTTTGATCAGTATCTAATTCTGTGTTTGTAATCATCTCTTTGTACTTAGTTAAGCCAGATTTCATTACATTACCCACAGAACCTTTTTGCTTATCACAAGCAGCCAAAGCTTTATCTACTTCTTTGTTTGCTAAGTGGAATTGCACTTGACGGATGAATTCAGCAATGTTACCTGCACCAGCAGCTTTCTTAATAGTCAATAATCTTTCAATAACGAAAGTTAATACTACTAATAAACTACCAATCAAAATAGGTACTACGATACCACCCTCGTACATTTTTGTAAATGTTCCTTTAGGTCCTTTGTGCGCTGGCCAGAAACCACCACTTGGATCAGGTTTAGTGAAATTACTTGCGTTACCTAGAACAAAACGCCAGATAACATAGCCCGCTACGATACAAGCGATAGGCGCTAAGGTTGCAATCAAGTTACCGCCTTTTTTCGGTGCTGCTTGCTTTGAAGCTGCAGTTGCAGTTGGTTTAGTCTCAGCCATGATTCAATTGATTTTTGGTTTTAAATTAAATTTATAAAAAAGTGATTTAATCCTCAAAACTAAAGGTGATTTTTTAAAGAATCTTAACACTTCAGTTTCTAAGGGGTTACAAAATAAGTAAATTATTGATTGAAACAATTTTCGAGACATTTTTTTTGAGTAAAAAAATTATTAACTAAAAAGTGTAACCTGAATGAAATATATTTATGGGACGTTTTCAAAAAACAATAATTATTTAATATGAAAAAAATCCTAGCGATTACTAGTCTTTGTGTCATGATGACAGGCCTAGTAAATGCCCAAAGAACTGCAGCTATTGCAGACACAAGTTCAGCCGCAGGCGGAGCTAAAAAAGACATCCCTTCTAAAACTGGCCCAAAATCCTTTAAAGAATTCATTACAAAGAAGGCTGTAACCCAAAAAGGGGTCTTTACAGTACATCTTCAAGATGAAAAGTTCTATTTTGATATCCAAGATAGCCTTTTAGGTAGAGAATTGATTGCTGTGACTCGTTTTGCTAAAGTAGCGGGTGGTGCAAGAAAGTATGGTGGTGAGCAAGTAAACGAACAAACTATCCAATTTGAAAAAGGCCCAAATAACCGCATTTTCATGCGTGTGGTAACCTTGATCAGCAAGGCGGATTCAACTCAAACCATCGCAAAAGCAGTTAAAAATTCCTATTTAGACCCAATTGTGGCTTCTTTTGACGTAAAAGCTTACGGAAAGGATTCCACTAGCTCTATTATTGACGTAACCGACTTTTTTAAAGGTGATAATCAAGCAGTTAGCTTGAGTAGCTTTGAGAAGCGTAATTTTAATCTATCTGGACTAGCATCCGATCGTTCTTATATTGAAACGATTAAGTCTTATCCAATCAATATTGAAGTCAAAACAGTTAAAACATACAACGCGAGCTCGCCAATGCCTGGAAGCCCTGCAGGTGGTAGTTTTATTCCTGCAGCAGCAAATGCTGGCGCAGTCACTTTCGAACTAAATACATCTATTTTATTATTGCCTAAAACACCAATGGGACGTCGTTTATTCGACTCAAGAGTGGGTTATTTTGCAGATAATTTTGTAGAATACTCTGACGACCAACAAAAGGTTAAAAACCAGGTTTTTGCAGTTCGTTACCGATTAGAGCCAAAACCTCAGGATTTAGAGAAATATAAAAGAGGTGAATTGGTTGAGCCAATCAAACCAATCATTTATTACATCGATCCAGCTACGCCAAAAAAGTGGGTGCCTTTCTTGATTGAAGGTGTAAACGACTGGAATGCTGCATTTGAAAAAGCGGGTTGGAAGAACGCCATCCAAGGTAAAGAGTGGCCTAATGATAGCACTATGAGCTTAGAAGATGCTCGTTTTTCAGTGATCCGTTATTTCGCATCGGATATCGAGAATGCTTATGGACCTCAAGTGCATGATCCTCGTAGTGGTGAAATTTTGGAAAGCCATGTTGGCTGGTACCACAATGTGATGAGCTTAGTGCACGATTGGTATATGGTACAGACTGCAGCAGTTGACCCTGCGGCAAGAAAAATGCATTTTGATGACACTTTAATGGGTAACTTAATTCGCTTTGTATCTTCTCACGAAATCGGTCATACATTAGGTTTAAGACACAATATGGGTAGTTCAAGTAAAACACCAGTAGAGAAGTTGAGAGATAAAACATGGGTTGAAGCGAACGGCCATACTGCATCTATCATGGATTATGCGCGATTTAACTATGTTGCACAACCAGAAGATAAAATTGCTCAGTCTGGATTATTCCCAAGAATTGGTGATTATGACAAATGGGCCATTCAATGGGGTTATACCTTCACAGGTGTAAATGATGCACAAGAAGATCGCAAAATCAATAACAAATGGATTGTAGATAATTTAAGCAAGAATCCAAGAGTTTGGTTTGGTGGTGAAGGAAGAAATGATGATCCAAGAGCTCAAACAGAAGACTTAGGAGACAACTCCATGTTAGCAAGTGAGTATGGTATCAAGAATTTGAAAAGAATTCTAGTGAATTTACCTGAGTGGACAAAAGAAGAGGGAGATCGTTATGAAAACCTAAGTCAAATGTACGGTCAAGTAGTAGGTCAATATAGCAGATACATGGGTCATGTGTTAAGAAACGTGGGCGGTATTCAAGAGACCTTTAAAAGTGTAGAAGAAAAAGGTGATGTATACACACCAACAACTGTTGCAACACAAAAGCAAGCAATGCAGTTTTTCCATACACAATTATTTACCACACCAAAGTGGTTATTGGATGCAAACATTTTAAATAAGTTCGCGAATCCTTCAAGCAATGAGCGTGTGCAATCTGTTCAAACAAGCATTTTGAAATCATTGTTAGATAAAAATAGATTGTACCGTATCACAACAAGTCAAACAAGATTCGGCGCAAGTTCTTATACATTGAATGAGATGATGGACGATTTAAGAAAAGGATTGTTCAGTGATGTAAGTAAAGGAGATATCTATCGTAGAAATTTACAAAAAACATTTGTAAGTCAACTAGACGACTTGCTTAATCCATCCTCTAGCGCATCAGCTGCAAGTGCAATGATACGTTTAGGTGCACCAAGTGCAGATGTAGAAAACACAGATGTAGTATCTGAAGCAAAAGCGCAATTAAAGAAATTGTCTGCTACTTTGCAAGCTGCTAAGGCAAGCGCTACAGAAGCGACTGCTGTAAATCATATCAATGACTTACAAGACAGAATCAAGCAAGCATTAGATCCTAAATAAAACTATTCCATTTTGCATACGGGTATGCAAATAAAAAAAGCCGCTCAGTTGAGCGGCTTTTTTTATGACTATTTTTTTATTTTTAATCAAATTAATTTCTTGTATTTAATACTGATTGTCTTAATGAATAAACATGTCTTACTCGTATCTCAACGC
>CALPLN020000058.1 GCA_943324415.2 Sediminibacterium ginsengisoli
AAAGCACCACTTCTGACATCAAGCTCAATAGCGCAGGAAAATTCGACTTTAAGGCGCTAGCTGATGCGGACTGGCTTGAAGTAGACAAACTGCCCCCAAGAAATTCCACAGCTTCATCTAATGCTGCTTTAGATTTAGTCTTGGTGCCTCTCTTTAAAAGCTGACCAGCCATTTGAGCTACACCCGCTTTATCCCCTTCTTTAAAGCCATCATAATCCAGTGCCAAAGTCGCACTGACCTGAGGCAATTTTGTATTTTTTACAACAAAGACTTGTAGGCCATTGGTCAATGTAAATTTAACTGGATCACCCACTTGAATGATAGGTGCCTTCCCTGGCAAAGGGGCTTTTGAACGATCAATTTGTTGTGCCATTGAAATCAGTGGCAACATCAATAGCGATAAATAGTATATTTTTTTCATAGAATTATTTTTGTTAGCGGTTACAATCGCTCAATTATTTAGCTGCTGGTTTTTCTTTAGGAAGATAATACAATACAACACGGTTGTCTTTATTTAGATACTTTTTTGCCACATTTAGTACATCTTCTCTTGTCACCTTATTGTATTTCTGTAATTCTGTGTTGATTAAATTAGCATCTCCAAAATACACTTCGTTATTGGCTAAACTTTCCGCAATACCAGCCATGGTTGCGTTTCCTGTAACTAACTGAGTGGTGATTTGATTTTTTACTTTCTGGAACTCACGCTCTCCTACCAGTTCTGTTTTTAATTGACTGATCACACTATCCATGCTTTGTTCTAAAGTTTCAATTTTCACACCCATATTCGCAATTGCTAACGCAATAAATAAACCTTCGTCTTCATTAAAGAAAGGCACTGATTGCGCAGCTGCAGCTTGTTGTTTTTTATCCACCAATGTTTTATTCATTCTGGAAGATTCACCGCCTGATAAAATAGTAGACAATACATTGAACGCATAATATTCATCCCCGCCTTGTTTAGGCGCACGATATGCTTGAAAAACACCTGGCAATTGGATATTGTCGTAAATCACGTCTCTTACTTCTCCACCCAATGCTGGTTCTTTAATTTGAGGTCTTGGGATGGGATTTACCCCTCTTTTAATTGGGCCAAAATAGGCTTCGATTTTTGCCTTTAGTTCAGCTTTATTAAAATCTCCTGCAATAGATAACACACAGTTATTTGGAACATAGAAGGTATTGTAAAAATTGATGAACTCATCCAATTTTGCTGCATTCAAATGTTCCATGCTTCCTATCGGCGCCCATTGATAAGGGTGTACTTTATAAGCACGCTTTAAGACTTCTGTTAAAAACGAACCATAAGGGCGATTGTCTACACGTTGACGCTTTTCTTCTTTCACCACTTCGCGTTGGGTGTTGACACCTACTTGTTCGATTTTAGCATGCATCATGCGCTCACTTTCCAACCACAAACCCAATTCAACCTGATTAGAAGGCAATAACTCATAATAGAATGTACGATCTTGAGAAGTATTTGCATTCAATGCACCACCCGCATTGGTGATGTATTTATCAAATTCCCCTCTTTTAATATTTTCAGAACCTTCAAATAATAAATGTTCGAAAAAATGCGCGAATCCAGTTCTCGCAGTGTCCTCGTTTTTTGAACCTACATGATATAAGGCAGTAACTGCCACCACTGGTGCCGAATGGTCTTCATGTAAAATAACTTTTAACCCATTGGGTAAAGTATATTTTTCAAATTGAATAGCTTGTTGCGCAGAGGCTACTTGAAAAAATAGTAGACCGCAAAAAGCCATGCCTAATTGAATACGCATATGATTTGATGTTTAATTGTTTAAAAAGTAAATTTAAGAAAAAATCAAAGGGGATGGATACGTATTTATACTTAATTGTGGCTTAATATCGTAATTGGTAAAACATAGAATCTAGCCTATGTCCATTGAATATCGACCTCCTTTTTAAACCAGGTCATTTGCCTTTTGGCATAATGCCTTGTATGCTGCTGAATGGCTTGAATTGCAGCCTCCTTTGATTGATTCCCTTCAAAATAGGGCAACCATTCCTGGTATCCAACCGTCTGCAAGGCATTTAAATGAAATTGAGGAAGCAGGGTCTTGACCTCTTCTTCCAGCCCAGCATCCACCATTTGCAGCACCCTTTGATTGATGCGATCATACAATTGCTCCCTAGGCAGCTCAAGCCCCATTTTTTGAATATTAAATGGCCTTGTCTTTTTTTGTTGCTGTTGAAAGTCAAGTATGGACTGTCCCGTTCCAATCACCACTTCCAAAGCCCTAGCCAATCTTTGTGTATTTTGCTGTTCCCCTTGATTTGCGATTGCCCAATAAGCAGGGTCTAATTTTTGTATTTGCGTTTGTAACCAATCCATCCCATTGAGCGATAGCGCTTCTTGAATTTGTAGGCGTATCGCAGGATCAATCGACGGAATTTGATCCATCCCTTCTACAAATGCTTTTATATATAAGCCGGTGCCCCCCACCATCACGACCGATCCATATTGCGCAAGCAATGTCTCCGTTTTCGCCAAAGCATATTGTTCGAATACGCCTGCATTGACAGTCTCTTGAATAGAATGACTTGCAATAAAATGATGGGGTACTGCGGCAAGTTCTTCGGGTGATGGTCTTGCCACACCTATATTTAATTCTTGATAACACTGTCTAGCGTCTGCAGAAATAATTTCCGTCTTAAGTTTTTGCGCTAATTCAATGGCGTATTTTGTTTTACCCACTGCTGTAGGACCAACAACGATATAGACGGTAGGTGTCAAAATAATGGTATTGTGAAATTAATAAGCTTCCGAGCTATCATCAAACATGCCGCCGGCATCATCGCTTTCTGAGGCATCTGTATCTTCTTCCTCCTCCTCGTCAGAGCTGTCGTCACCATCCTCTAAATCGCCATTGGATGCATGCACATGTTCCCCTTCTTCCCCAAATCCGTCCTGCGCTTCTGTTAAATCATACTTTTCTTCAATGTCTGTGAAATTAGGACCTAGTATACCTTTGGTGCCATATTGCATCGGTCCAACACCTTCAATTCTTGAAACCATTGGATAAGTCAATTCCATATCTGCATCTGCATTTTTAATGACTTGAATCAATTGAATTAAAAAAGTCCAAGACTTTGCAAAATCATATACGTATACAAACTGCTGGTTGGTATCCAAGATCTCCGAGCCAATCGCCACTTCGTCCATCATCAATGGTGGCACCACATAATTTTTTTCGTAAACTGCTTTACTAATTTCTCTACCTCTCTGCCATTTTTCATTACTTCTAAAGAAGGTTGCATCATGTTTTTCATCAAACTCAAATGCCTTTAGAATAATCTGATGTAAATCAAAAAAATGTTGTGTATGCTTCACCATTACATCTCTATAAATTGCATCATCTTCTTCCCAAGAAATTCTAAACTTTAAAATGGCCATTTTGGTGATTTTGAAATGCTAAATTAGTATTTATTAACTTGATTTAATGCATTTTTTATGCATTGGGATATAATCCGATTTTTGCAGCTTCTATCAACATGAATTGATATGCTGCATCATAATCATTGGAGATAATTCCATCTAAAATCGCTTCACGAATGGCATCTTTAATTAACCCAACTTGTTTAGAAGGGGCAATGTTAAATAGCTGCATGATCATCTCCCCTGTGATAGGAGGCTGCCAATTTCGCATTTGATCTTTTTCCTCCACTTCGATGATCCTTGCTTTGACCATTTCAAAACCTTGTAAATATCTTTTAACCTTTAATTTATTCTTGCTGGTGATATCTGCAGCACACAATAACATTAAAGATTCAATGTCTTCTCCGGCATCAAATAACAATCTTCTTATAGCGCTATCGGTTACATTTTCCTTTGTTAAAGAAATGGGACGTAAATGCAGCGCAACCAATTTTTGCACCAATTTCATGTGTTCATTTAATGGCAACTTCAATTGTGTAAATATTTTAGGCACCATCCTTGCACCTACCACTTCATGTCCATGAAAAGTCCAACCAAAACCAGGTTCAAATCTTTTTGTATTTGGCTTGGCAATATCATGTAATAAGGCTGCCCATCTTAACCATACATCACTCGTATGCTCCGATATATTATCCAGCACTTGTAATGTATGTGAAAAATTATCTTTATGCCCAATTCCATCTAGGGTTTCAGCGCCTTCCAATTTTAATAGAACAGGAAAAATCTGTGCCAATAAACCTGCATCTCTTAGTAAATACCAGCCTTTAGAGGGCTGCTTACTATTCATTATTTTCTGAAGCTCATCCGTGATTCTTTCTTGAGACACTATCTTAATTCGATCTGCCATTTGCTGAATCGCTTTGAAGGTGGTTTCCGCTATTACAAAATCCAATTGTGTGGCAAAACGAATTGCCCTCATCATTCTTAAAGGATCATCATCAAAGGTTTGCTCTGGCGCCAATGGGGTACGAATAATTTTTAATTCCAAATCAGCCAACCCATTAAAAGGATCTAGAAGCGCACCAAAATTTTCTGCACTTAAATCTATTGCCATTGCATTGATCGTAAAATCTCTCCTATTCTGATCATCTATCAATGTACCTGGAACTACTTTTGGATTTCTACTTTCTCTGACATACGACTCCTTTCTTGCACCTACAAATTCAATTTCAATATCCGTGAGTTTTACCTGCGCCGTACCATAGGTTTTAAAAAGTGAAACAGCAGGTTTGGGCGTAAATTGATTGGCAAATGTGGTTGCCAATTGTAAACCATCACCAATACAAACAATATCGATGTCTTTCGTATTTCGACCTAAGATTTTGTCACGCACAAATCCACCTACCGCATAGGCAGGTATTCCTAGTTTCGCTGCAGCTTCACCTGCAGTGGCTAAAAGTTCTTTTTCTTTTGCTGTTAGTTCAATTGACATCAGTGCAAAAGTACTAATCTTGTAGCACTTGTTGGAGTGGTTGATAGATTTGTTCCAATGTGATTGTTTCAGCACAATTAAAATGCTTTAATGGACATTGTTTTTTACCGTGCAAACCACATGGCCTACAGGACAATACCTGTTTTGTCTCAATAATAAATGACTTAGTTGACAAAGGACCGTAGCCAAAATCTGGCACAGTCGAACAATAGATGGCCGCAACTGGTGCATTGACTGAAGAGGCAAAATGCATGGGCGCTGAATCATTGACATAATTTAGGATCGCTTTTTTTTGGAGTGCTGCTGAGGCTAGAAAAGAAAGCCTCCCTGCCATATTCACTAAGTTTGGCCTTTGAACAGATTGGATGATTTGATCATTCAATGACTTATCACCAGGACCTCCCAATAAATAAATGGGGCCATCAAAAGGTATTGCATTCAATAGTTTAATCCATTGATGCAATGGAAATTGTTTGGTAAACCAAACCGAAGCAGGTGCCATACACAAATAAGGCTGAGCTTGATAAGACTCAACTGCTTTTTCATCTTCTGCAGATGGATACAAAACAGGTTTGGCATTCGGCAATACGCCTAAAGGAGCCAATAAAGCATGATTTCTTTCAATTTCATGCAAACCATTGCCTACGGATTGATGCTTGATTTGATCTGAAAAAAGAAAAGAAATAGGATTTTTATCGAACCCGATTTTCTTTTTAGCGCCTGATAGTGCCGTCCATAAGCCTGTGGCAGCATAACGTTGAACATTGATGACTGCATCGAATTTATTTTTTCTAATTGCCATAAGCAGCTGCAACCAATGTCCATATTTATTTTGTTGTTTGTCCCATACCATTACTTGGTCAAGGTAAGGATGGCCTTTAAATAAAGCCTCATTCCCTTTTCTAACTAAAATTGAAATTCTTGCATCCGTATTTGCTTGGTGCAAAGACTCCAACATGGCCGTTGCTAAAACAACATCTCCAATAAATGCGGTCTGAATGACTAATATTTTTTGTGGCATTGAATTCATTTAGGGACGAATAACAATTAATTGATCTTGTTCCCATTTCACAATAGCAGAAGGTTGTTTTAATGCAGTATCCTCCTGCTCCGATCTCACTACATAGCTTACACCTTCAATGATATCCAAAGAAATATCTTTAAAACACATCGGAGTTGGAAGGCCAGATACATTGGCAGAAGTGCTTACAATTGGCTTGCCAAAAGCTTTCATTAATTGTTGCGCGAAATTTGATTTACAAATTCTTATGGCAATAGTCCCGTCCTCTGCAATTAAATTAGGTGCTAAATTTTTTGCATGATTATAAATCACAGTCGTGGGCTTTGTAATTCCTTTAATATAATCTGCCACTTTAGGCGTTGGTTCTGCTACATAATCCAGAATCCATTGTTCATCTGGAACTAGCACGATCATTGCTTTCGTATCCGCTCTTTTTTTGAGTGCATACACTTTTGCCACAGCAATTGGATTGGTTGCATCACAACCGATTCCCCAAACGGTATCAGTAGGATACAGCATGATTGCACCTTTTTTTAAGGCGTCTAAAGCACAAGCAATATCTTCTTCCATTAAAAACATATTGCAAATTAATCATTAAGGGTTAAATCGAGTCACTTGAATGTGTAAAAGAAAGGAATAAAGTATATTCATCAACTTGTATTTTTGCCAAAACTGAATAAAATGGACTTGAAGACAAAAATTGAAACTGTTTGGAATGATCGTAGTTTATTAAAAGACGATATATATAGCAATGCTGTACGTGAAGTGATTGAAGAAGTGGATAAAGGTAGATTAAGAGTTGCTGAACCTCAAGGCGCTGAATGGATAGTGAATGAATGGGTAAAACAAGCCATCCTCCTGTATTTTGCGATCCAACCCATGCAAACTTGGGAGTTGGCACCTTTTGAATTCCATGATAAAATGTTATTGAAATCGGGCTATGCCGAATTGGGTGTTCGTGCAGTGCCACATGCTATTGCTAGATACGGCGCTTACTTAGCAAAGAACGTTGTATTGATGCCTAGTTATGTGAATATTGGCGCCTTTGTAGATGAGGGCACGATGGTGGATACCTGGGCAACTGTTGGAAGCTGTGCGCAAATTGGCAAAGGTGTTCATTTAAGTGGAGGCGTTGGTATAGGGGGCGTATTAGAACCTTTGCAAGCAAGTCCAGTGATTGTAGAAGATGGTTGTTTTATAGGTAGTAGATGTATTGTGGTAGAAGGAGTTCATTTAGAAAAAGAAGTGGTACTTGGTGCGAATGTAGTGTTGACAAAAAGCACAAAAATTATTGATGTAAGTGGTGCTACTCCGGTGGAATATAAGGGACGAGTACCTGCAAGAAGTGTAGTGATTCCTGGATCTTATACAAAAAGCTTCCCTGCTGGTGACTTTCAAGTGAGTTGTGCATTGATTATTGGACAAAGAAAACCAAGCACGGATTTGAAAACAAGCTTGAACGATGCATTGAGAGATTTTAATGTTGCCGTATAAAAAGGAATAGTATATACAATCAAGGGTTTGTCTGGGCCGTCCTAGGCACCATTTTGTTTTCCACTAAAGCCATTTGGATCAAACTTTGTTTTAAAACAACAACGATTGATGCAAGTGGCTTATTGATGTTACGGATGTTGTTTTCATTGCCTATCTATGCCGTTGCAATGTGGTTTTATTTTTCTCAACAACCAATCAAAAAAATCAAATCCTCTACCTATTTAAGTGCTTGTTTAATTGGCATACTTGGTTATTATATGAGCAGTCTTTTTGATTTCATCGGTTTACAATACGTCTCTGCTAGTATTGAGAGAATCATATTATTCATCTACCCTACCTTAGCGGTACTTTTAAATTTATTGATTTTCAAAGTGGCTATCAGTAGAAAACAATGGATGGCTATTTTCATTACTTATATTGGAATTGGACTTGCTTATTGGGGTGAATTAAACCAAATACCCGACACCAAATCGTTCTTTTTTGGTACTTGGATGATCCTCTTATGTGCAATCACTTATGCATTTTACCTAGTAGGCTCTGGGAAAATAATACCCAAAATTGGGGCCCCACAATTCACAAGTTTATCTATGCTTGCTGCGAGTTTGGGCATTTTTGTCCATTATTGGGTAGAACATCAACAAGGGATTTCAGCAATATTGAGCCTTCCTATCCTCCATTCTAGTAGTTTGGTCTATGTAATTGCCCTAGCACTGATCGCAACCGTGATTCCCTCCTTTTTAATCAGCGGGGGGATGAAAAGAATTGGTAGTAATGATTTGTCAATCATCACCAGCATTGGACCAGTTTCGACCTTATTTCAGGCTAGATGGATTTTAGGAGAACCCTTTAGTTGGGAGCAGACCTTAGGGACCCTATTGATCATCGTAGGCGTATTGCTTGTAAAAAAAGTTGGGGCAACCAAGACAAGTCCTGACTACCCCAATTATCCTTCCCCCAAAGGATAATACTTTTATTATATTTAATATTTCTTTAATTCATTATATAGTATTTAGTAAATATTCAAAAGAATTCAATCTAAGTCCAAACATTTTATAAACTAAGCGGTGAAAATAGTTTAATTGATTTAAGTAATTTAAAAACAATATTTTATATATTAATAAATTATAAAATTCAACCATTCACACATTAACTATTTTCATATTATTATATTTTCATAAATTTGTGTTATGTTTCAAAGATGCTCTATCCTATTTGTCTTTTCCATTCTCATGCATTTTTATTCAATTGCGCAGACGGAAAATGACATTAAACCAATTTCAAAGGCAGAAATTGCATTATTAGATTTTATCACCGCAGATTCTATTCATGACCTACATCTTGACTTATTTAAAGAGAACTTAAGATTTGGAGTACCTACTAAATTAGCCAACGGGATTAGCCTTTTAAAAAAGCGAGATCAAGTTTACTTACAATTAATGGGTTCCGGTAGGCTTTACCAAATTCAAAAAAAAGAAGCGCATCAATATCAACTTAAAAGAATTGACTCGACTTTTCACTCAGGGGTCAACTTTGGAAGTATCAACCTGTTTTACAAGGATACCCTGTTTCAATTTGGAGGGATTGGATTTTGGAAGATCAAAGATCACTTTACCTTTTTTAGTGATAAAACCCATGAATGGGAACTTTTTACTGCCAATAAAAGAGTGCCTGTATATCAAGCCCCAGATAAAGGTATTTTGTATTATGTAGACCAAACTAATGGGAAGTTCTATTTATCCAATACTATCCATCAACAAGATTTTCCAAATACGCTTGCCACCACCACGTCAGACAGTTGCCAGATTTTTGATTTCAAAACAAGAACTTGGACAAATCTGGGACAATTAAATCCGAATCTTAAAGAAATTGCCCAAAAAAGTGTGGATTTGAAAACAAATTTTGGCCCTAATCTTGTTTTTCATTCCGACTTATCCATATACTGGTTGAATTTTTCAACCAACCAATTTGGCAATTTAGTGGAAGATAAACAAGCAGAATTTAGAGAAAAATGGCTCAAAATCTATAAAGGACGTCCAGAGCATATGTATCAATTCGTTTTGGACTCAAACTTTTACCTACTTCGAATCGAAAATGATGGACAATTAACCTACGAAACAATTGTCTTGCATAGTAAAGACTTTGATAATACAGCTATTCAACCTATTTATACCAATCGTCTTTTTGCAGCTTTTTTAAAAAAGATCGAACCAGGCAAGCCTATCATTGGCAATGCCTTTATTGTATTGTTTGCATTGTTCCTATTTGCATTCTACAATAGAAAATTCAAGAAAAAGAAAATTCCACTAGAAGTACAATCTATTTTATATAAAAACTTTTTTAGTTCTTTAACAATTGTAGAGAAAGAATTGATTCAAGCGATCTATCAATTACAAATTAAAACCGAACAGATAAGCATAAAAACAATCAATAAAATAATTGGGGTGCAACAAAAAGATACCATCACACAAAATAAAAGTAGAAGCGATATTTTTTTACGGATCAATCAGAAGTTTAAACTGGCTACCCGAGAAGCAGAATTATTGATTGTGAAACAAAGAGAAGATGCAGATAAAAGGCAATACAATTACAATATAAATAAGGTCTTTTTAAAGCAAATTGAAAAGCTTTTTTTAAACAACCAATAAACTACAGCCTCTTCTTGCACTTTGATCTAGTCTTCCAATGACCTCGAAGCTTCCGTCTGAATAAACGACACCTATATCTTCTGTAGCGATAAAGGCACAGCTGTTTACATTCGCTAAGTCTATGATATGCAAGACGCCTCTACCAGAAGCACTCAACGCTGTGGGATCAGATTCGTCTGCTACCAAAATTTTCATCCAAGGAGGACATCTATAAATACCCTTCCCTTTTGAATAAGCTTGACTCAAGAGTTCTGTCATCCCATATTCAGAATGAATTTCGTCTACACCAAAGCCTTTCGCTAAATA
>CALPLN020000059.1 GCA_943324415.2 Sediminibacterium ginsengisoli
ATCAATGGCACGACAATCGTAGCATCACTCTCTACAATAAACTTAGGCGTATGAATGTCTAGTTTACCCCAGGTAATTTTTTCATTAGGAACAGCACCAGAGTAAGATCCGTAAGAGGTGGTACTATCGCTGATTTGACAGAAATAGCTCCAGAAAGGCACATCATGCCATTCAAGATCTTGGTACATCATTGGTACCACACAGATAGGGAAATCGCCAGCGATACCTCCACCCACTTGGAAGAAGCCTACGCCTTTGCCACCACTATTTGCTCTATACCATTCTGTTAAATAGATCATGTATTCGATACCATTCTTAACTGTAGCTGCTTTTAGTTCATTCTTGATCACATAGCTAGCAAAGATATTTCCAGTCGTGCTATCCTCCCATCCTGGTACAACGATAGGAATGTTCTTTTTAGCAGCCGCAACTACCCAGCTATCCTTAGGGTCAATTTCATAATACTGCTCCAACTCACCACTTAAAATAACCTGATACATAAATTCATGCGGGAAATAACGCTCCCCTTTCGCTTCTGCTTCTTTCCAGAACTTAACGATATGCTTTTGCAATCTTCTAAATGCTTCCTCTTCTGGAATACAAGTATCGGTTACACGATTGTAATGGTTCTCCAATAAATTCCACTCATCCTGTGGTGTTAAGTCTCTATAGTTTGGTACACGCTTGTAGTGACTATGCGCTACTAGGTTCATCACATCTTCTTCTAAGTTGGCACCTGTACAGCTAATAATAGCAATCTTGTCTTGACGGATCATCTCCGCTAAGCTGATTCCTAACTCGGCAGTACTCATGGCACCCGCCAAACTCACTAACATCTTGCCCCCTTCTAATAAATGGGTTTCATAACCTTTAGCAGCATCTACTAAAGCGGCAGCATTAAAATGTCGATAATGGTGCTCTATAAACTGTGAAATCGGTCCTTTACTCATGTCGATTGATTTGATGCAAAAGTAATTTTTTTTAGCAGATTTCCCCAATTCATATAAATCGCGTCAAAAGTCAAAATTTAGTACCTTGTAGGATCAAATTCGTTGTCATGAACACTAAAAAATACGGCCCTTGGCTGGTCGCCATACTCATTATTGCACCATTTATCTATAGTGCGTTGATCTATCCTCAACTGCCGAGCCAAATACCGACCCATTTTAATATTGAGGGAAAGGCGGATGCATGGGGCGGACCCTCTAGCATTTTTATAGGACCTGGCATTATGGGCGCAGTGAGTATTTTCATTTATGTGTTAATGACCAATTTGAAATCTTTCGATCCAAAAAAATATGATGAGGCAAACGATACGCTTTATACCAATTTTGCCATCTTAACAGTGGCGTTCTTAGCTGTTTTGAGTACCATCATCATCTATACGTCTACCCATGCAGATCAAATCAATATAGGTAAATTGATTTTGCCATTGGTTGGGTTGTCCTTTGCAGGACTAGGTTGGTATATGCCTAAATTTAAGCAGAACTATTTTGTAGGATTTAAATTACCATGGACCTTAGAAAATGTAGCCAATTGGAATGCGACACATCAAGTAGCTGGTAAAGTTTGGATCTATGGCGGTTTGTTTCAAGCATTGGTCACATTGGTCTTGCCAATGAAATTTGGATTCATTGGTTTTATGTTGGCAATTGCAGTAATGGTCATCATCCCTTCCGTTTTTTCTTACCGCATGTTTAAAAGAGGCAATATCCTTTAAACTATACCAAATTATATACATCACATAATAAAAAAATTCCCATGAGCAATACACAACACTTAGGCACTAAGTTCATTCATGCTGGGGCACATCCAGATCCAAGTACGGGGGCCATCATGACACCGATCTATCAAACCTCTACTTACGTACAATCCGCTCCTGGCGTACATCAGGGCTATGAGTATGCAAGAAGCCAGAACCCAACACGCTTTGCTTTAGAAGAAGCATTTGCAGTGATTGAAAATGGAAAATTTGGTTTGGCATTCGCAAGTGGTGTAGCAGCAACCGATGCTGTGATGCGTTTATTGGTTCCAGGAGACGAAGTGATTACCGCACATGATATGTATGGTGGATCCTTCAGGTTGTTCTCTAAAGTACATGAGAAGATGGGCATTAAATTTACCTATGTTGATACCTCGAATGCAGACAATGTAGCCAATGCCATAACTGCAAAAACAAAATTGATTTGGGTAGAAACTCCTACCAATCCATTGATGAATATTACAGATATCGAAGCGGTATCAACAATTGGTAAAAAACACAACTGTATTGTTTGTGTGGACAATACCTTTGCTTCGCCTTACTTACAAAATCCTTTAGATCAAGGTGCAACCATTGTGATGCATTCTGCTACAAAATATTTAGGCGGACATAGCGATGTGATTCAAGGTTGTTTGATGATGAATGATGAAACACTTAGAGACCAATTGTATTTTATACAAAAAAGCACCGGTGCAGTTCCAGGACCACAGGATTGTTTTTTAGTCTTAAGAGGGATTAAAACATTGCACGTAAGAATGCAAAGACATTGTGAGAATGGCGAAAAAGTAGCAGCCTATTTACGTCAACACCCAAAAGTAGCAAAAGTATACTGGTGTGGGTTTGCAGACCATCCTAATCACGATATCGCTAAAAAACAAATGCGTGGTTTTGGCGGCATGATGAGCTTTACATTAAAAGACGATAGCGTTGAAGCAGCAACAAAAGTATTGTCAAGCACTAAAATATTCTCCCTTGCAGAAAGTTTAGGCGGCGTTGAATCCTTAATCAATCATCCTGCAAGCATGACCCATGCGTCTATTCCACGTGAGCAAAGGCTTGCCAATGGACTAGCGGATGGATTAATTCGTTTGAGTGTAGGTATCGAAGACGCAGAAGATATCATTGCAGATTTAGCACAGGCCATTGGATAATGAACCCAGCAATACAACAGTTACTAGATCAAAAAGTAAAGCAATACAACCATATTGACTTTATCGAAAAAGATCCAATTAGTATACCTCATTTATTTACAAAGCAGCAAGACATAGAACTTGCTGCTTTTTTTGCTGCCATCTTTGCTTGGGGAAATCGTACCACGATTATTCAAAAAAGTAAGGAGCTACTTGCTAGAATGGACAATGCCCCTTTTGAATTTTGTACACAACACCAAGAACAAGATTTAAAAAAATTACTAGGGTTTACGCACCGTACTTTTAATGATACCGATTTATTGTATTGTATGGCATTTTTTAAACAACATTATGCTACAGAAAAAAGTTTAGAGACTGCTTTTTTCAGGGACCAGGCATCAGGAAAAAAAATAACATCCGTAGAAGCTGGCCTGGTGCATTTTAAACATTATTTTTTTTCATTAGCTGATGCGCCGCATCGAACCAAAAAACATATTGCTTCACCTGAAAATGGATCTACTTGTAAAAGACTAAATATGTTTTTACGATGGATGGTGCGTAAAGACCATACTGGGGTTGACTTTGGCTTATGGAAGACCATTTCGCCTGCAGATTTAATCATCCCAATTGATGTGCACGTGGCAAGGGTGGCTAAAACTTTTGGACTTATATCCCGTCCACAAATAGATTGGTTGACTGCGATAGAATTAACCAATTATTGCCGAACTTTAGATCCGAAAGATCCTGCTAAATACGACTTTGCCCTATTTAGTTTAGGCGTCACAGAAAAAATCAGATAAAACATATTCCTATGGAAAAAGCATTGTACGAAATCGAGCAACTATCCTCGAGTGATTTAATTGCGTATATCAATGATTGTATCAATCATGATTTTAATAAATTGGTACAACTACTTTATCGCATAGATGTGTCTGAACAAAAATTAAAAACGATTTTACAATCGCACCCCAATGAAGATGCGGCAAAATTAATTGCAGAAGTGATTGTAGCAAGATTGGCTGCCACAAAAGCAGCAAGAGCAAGTTTTGCAACCAACAATAAAGTAGAAGGATCCCAAACGGAAAGCACTACTCAAGAAGAAGAAGACTTAGAAAGGTTCTAGAATTATAAATCACCCAACTGGGGGCGAAGTACAATATCTTCTACCACTGCTTGAGGACTCAATTGCGTCGCTGCATAAATCATCTTTGCAATATCATCCGCTTCCATAATACGATCTTCAGGTACACCAGATCCCTTCCAACTATTGGTATAGGTGGCACCCGGACAAACTGCAGTCACTTTAATGCCCTTGTCTTTTAATTCCAATCTTAGGTTTGCTGAAAAACCCATTAACGCATATTTTGAAATACTATAAGATCCTCCAAAAGGATAGGCTTGCAAAGAAGCAATAGAACAGATATTAAAGATATGGCCTTGCTTCGCTTTAAGCATAGCAGGTAATAGATCTCTTGTTAGATGATAGGCCGAAAATAAGTTCGCATTCATTTGTGCCTCCAATTGTCCCTCTGGTTCGTCTTGTAATTGACCAGGTAAAAAATAACCTGCATTATTCACCAACACATCAGGTGTGGTTCTGGCCAAAACCCATTCAGAAAAACAATGCACCTGTCCTTTAATAGATAAATCTGCATGCACATACTCCACTTTGACAGCTGGATAGGCTTTTTGTAAATCTGCGGCTGCATTGGCTAAATCAGCGGGTGTTTTACTCGTTAAATACAAATTGTGTCCTGCCGCAGCAAATGCTTTTGCAATAGCAAAACCAATCCCTTTAGATGCACCGGTAATAATGATATTCATAAATTCCTACTTTACTAGATAAAGATACCATCCAAAATGGTAATTTAGCATCTCAATTATCAATTCATCCTACCCTCATGGCTTATAAAGACCTGTTTTTTGACTTAGATCATACCCTTTGGGATTTCGAGACCAATTCTAAAGAAACCATTCAAGAACTTTACAACACATACCATCTAGCAGACTTAGGCATTGTTGATTTTGAGGGGTTTTATGACACTTATTCTGCCCACAATCATCGTTTATGGGACCGCTATACAAAAGGCTTTATCAAACAAGAAGAGTTGAGATGGAAAAGGGTTTACTTAAGCTTATTGGATTTTAAAGTAGCCAATGAAAAATTGTCAAAAGAAATGTCCCAGGCGTATTTAGAAATCTTGCCTAATAAGCAACATCTATTCCCTTATACCATTGAAATTCTTGACTACTTAAAAGAGAAGCAATATAAAATGCACTTGATCACCAATGGATTTGAATCCGTGCAATTTAAGAAAATTAAAAACTCAGGAATAGCCGATTATTTTATAGAAGTCATCACATCAGAAGCGAGCAATAGCTTAAAACCGCATAAAGACATTTTTGAGTACGCCTTAAAAAATACGAATGCAACTGTTACAGAAAGCATTATGATTGGAGACAATGAATCAGCGGATATACAAGGGGGGATTAATATTGGCATGGATACCATTTACGTGAACCATATTCAAGCCACGCCAACGGTTCCAGCAACCTATACCATCACGCATTTAAAAGAATTGGAAAATATCTTATAGGAATGTGAACATCCTACTAAAGGATTACCATTTTGCTAGAACAGTCACACCGCCTTTCACAACATCACCAATCTTACATTGGATGTCGGTCCCAATTGGTAATAACAAGTCTACCCTGCTACCAAATTTAATGAAACCGTATTCATCACATTGATTGAATGAAGTTCCTACAGCAGCGTAGTTGCAGATTCTTCGGGCAAGCGCACCAGCGATTTGCTTTAATAAAATAGTACCTTTTTCGTTTTCAACCACCACAGACCATCTTTCATTGTCTGTAGAAGACTTAGGATGCCATGCGACAAGGAATTTTCCAGGATGGTATTGATTGTAGATAATAGTACCCGCAACTGGTAAACGGTTCACATGCACATTGGCAGGACTCATGAATACACTTACTTGAATTCTTGGTTCTTTGTAAAATTCATCTGGCATCACTTCCTCTATCACCACCACTTTCCCATCTGCAGGAGAAACAATCGCAGAAGGGTCGTTCGTTAAAACACGATTCGGCATTCTAAAGAAAGAAACAATGAATAAAAAGAAAGCCACTGTAATTACAAATACAGCCCAAGCCAACAAAGCACTTATTGGAAATAAATAAGAAAAATTAATTAAGTTTAAAATACCTACTACAAATGCAATCAATGCAATCGTTGCAGTACCTTCTCTATGTATGGTCATAATCTACTATTTGAACAAAGGTAATTCATCTAAAAGATAAATTGAAGCAATAACCAAACAAATGGTCCAGCAAATAAGACAGAATCAAATCGATCTAAGAATCCTCCATGCCCAGGCATCATACTACCACTGTCTTTCACCCCAGCCAAGCGTTTTAATTTGCTTTCAAAAAGATCACCCAAATTGCCCATAATAGATGCCACCAAAGTGATCATATAAAGATACTTAGTGGCAATAGGAATGTATTGGCCAGCTACAGTAGATAAAATCACCACAGACAAGATCACACCCGCAATCGTGCCTTCCCAAGTTTTCTTAGGTGAGATAGGAGAAATAGGAGTGCGCCCAATCAATGAACCAACGATATACGCCATCGTGTCGTTTACCCATACCGTCACAATCACTAAAATAGGCACCATCAATTCTACATTTGGAAAAAACATAGCCATAGCAGAATTCAAAAACATCCCTCTTATTGCAAAAAACAAAGAGAGACTAATTGAAATATAAATGAATCCGAAAAAACTAATCGCAACATTTTTAATGTCCGCTTTTCTTGCAAATACATCTGCTACCATCATCAATACCAGGGCCACTGGCATCGCTTTCAAGCCAATCCATCTTAGGCCTATTCCTTCGAAAGAAGCAGGTAGTATTTTTTTAATCGCGTCAGGCAATACAATATCGTTGGGCGCTAAACTAGTCATCATCAAAATACCTACCACCAACACACCCCATTGATGCAGTTTTGAAATCTGATTGTAAGAAGGAAAAATAGCACGCATCAATTTTTGATACTCATATAAGCAACCCACTTGTATCACAAGAAATAAAATAAAATAAGACCAATTGTTAAAAAGCAAACCGGCTAACATGATCAATACAAATACGATGGCAGACAGTGCCCTTACTTTAAAAACAGAAAAATTAAATGCCATGAAATAGACTTTGAATAAAGATAAATAATGAAGTTGTAAGCAACCTATTCTTTTATGAATTGGAATCGGTCACTTTTTTAAGTTGCTTGAATAAAAGTAACAATGCTGCCAATCCAATGACCACCCAATAATAAGACAGATTGGAATCCAATACTTTATCAATTTGCTTTGGATTATTCCTTGCTGCATATAAAGCAGAGACACCAATGGCGTTGTTGACAAAGTGCATCAAAATGGGCATCCAGATGGTTTTAGTATAATAGTAAATCAAGCCCAATACAATACCTAATGACATTCTTGACAGAAAGCCAAAATAAGAAAAGTGAAATGCACTAAATAAAATTGCAGTAATTACAATCGCTACAAAAGGCTTGCCGGACCAGTCCGTAATTATTTTTTGAAGGCTTGCTCTAAAATACAATTCCTCCACAATCGCAGGCACGACGGCGATCGCCAAAATAGCAAACAATAAATCCCAAATCGAACGCATCTGAGTCATCGCCATCAACGCTTTTTTGTATTGCGCTTCTAAGTTGGTTGCCCAGTTTCTTACTGAACTAGAGAAAGTCAATTTATCTGTCAGGTCCCCTAATGCACCACTTAAAATCAATCCTGTAAACGCCAATAAAATAACAATCAAAACCTGTTTTTCAGAGGCGATTGGCTTGAAACCTAAATTGTTTCCAAGGCTTCCTTGGGTAAAATATGCGACCACTAAAGCGGGTACACCAAAACCAATGATGGAGGCAAAAGCATTGGCCATCTGTGTCATACTAGTATATTCGGGACGCATTAAAATAGACTGAATTTCAGCCAAAGGCACATGCAATGCGGCTGCCACGATCGAAAAAGTGATCAAGCCCCCTACAATCATACTCAATCCAGTCATGGCAATAAATAATACCATCCTGAATCCAGGGGTCATATTAAAAATAGAAGTTTCATTTGTAGACATGTCAATGCAATTAATTGGTACCTTTGCAACCGTATCGGTTAGATGCAAGATAATGAATTCATATGGTATCTATAGGCAACATACAATTACCTGATTTTCCGCTTTTATTAGCACCCATGGAGGACGTAAGTGATCCCCCATTTAGAGCCGTGTGTAAAGACAATGGCGCCGACTTAATGTATACCGAATTCATTAGTAGTGAGGGGCTCATCCGTGATGCCATTAAAAGCAGACAAAAATTAGACATTTACGATTATGAGCGCCCTATTGGCATACAGATATTTGGTGGGGATGAGGAAGCGATGGCGCTATGTACCAAAATTGTAGACACGGTAAATCCAGATTTAATTGATATCAATTTTGGCTGTCCAGTCAAAAAAGTAGCGATGAAGGGTGCCGGTGCAGGGGTGTTGAAGGACTTGGACTTGATGGTGCGTTTAACAGAAGCCGTTGTCAAAAGCACGAACCTTCCTGTGACTGTGAAAACAAGACTGGGATGGGATGATAGCAATTTGAATGTACATGAAGCTGCCTTAAGACTGCAGGATGTAGGTGTGAAGGCCTTGGCCATTCATGGACGTACTAGGGTGCAAATGTATAAGGGCGAAGCAGATTGGACCATCATAGGCAAAATAAAAAATGACCCAAGAATTCATATTCCAATTTTCGGCAACGGTGATATCAACTCTCCAGAAAAGGCCTTGGAATATAAAAATAAATATGGCGTTGACGGTGTTATGATCGGAAGAGCTGCAATTGGTTACCCATGGATCTTTAGAGAGATCAAGCATTTTCTAGCTACAGGAGAAAAAATGAAATCCCCTACCATCGAGGAGCGCGTAGAAGTGGCAAGAAAACATTTGATTAAATCTTTGGAATGGAAAGGTCCGATTGGTGGCATCAATGAAATGCGTAGACATTACGCCAACTACTTAAGAGGCTTACCGAATATTAAAGAATATAGAAACCAATTGGTGCGCATCACTGAACGTGAAGGTATCGAAGCGATACTGGATGAGATCAAAGAAAAATTCAAGGGCATAGAAATCGACTCTGGTAAGATTGTCTTAGAGAACTACCATGAACATTGTCCAATTAATTAAATAGCTACGTAAAGCAGTTTCAGATGAAGCTGCTTTATTTTTTTACAGCATCTATGATGACTTGATCCAATGGATCTACACTCATTGGGAAATAATGCGTCAACACCCCTTCCTCATTGATTAAGTATTTGCAAAAATTCCAAGCAGGTGCTTGATTGCACCAACCATTTAAATTAGCAGACGTTAACCAAGCATACACATTATTTTGATCCTTTGATTTGATCACGACCGACTTGGACATTAAAGGAAAACTCACTCCATAATTTTTTTGACAAAACGCAGCAATCGCTTGGTCGTCTTTTGTCTCTTGGTTTTTAAAATCATTTGCAGGAAATCCTACCACAACCAATGATCCAGCAAACTGCTTAGACAATTTTTCTAAATTTTCATACTGACCAGTATAACCACAATCACTTGCCGTATTTACAATTAATACTTTTTTACCTTTAAACTGCTCAAGACTAAAATCCTTACCAGCTATATCTTTGGTGGTTAAACTGTAAAATTCAACTGTACCTTTTTTCATGGCAGGATTCATTTGGACTTGTTTAGCTCCTGCCTTGCCAGTAGACCACATGATCATCGGATACATGGTTTTTAAAATAGATTGACGATAGGTCATATCTTTTTTCTTCATCAATAAGGCAGCAGTTACCAATACGCCCACTGCAATGGCTATTTTAATGATCATAGATTTGAATTTTGTGCGGTACATAAAAAGAAGATAAGGCCTGTTAACCAATTAGTTTTTTTAACAACCAACCCTTGCCTTTGTATGGAGGATATTTTAAATCAGGATCGATCCAAGTAGGCGTTTTCATCACCGATTTCATATGTGTAAATGTGGTGAAACTCAGTTTGCCATGATAGCCACCCATTCCACTTGCACCTCTTCCACCAAATGGTAAAGCATGGTTGGTTAAATGCCAACTTGTATTATTGACACAAGCACCACCAGAAGGCACATTGGTCAACCAATATTGTTCTGTAGCGACATCATTTGTAAAGACATAAAAGGCCAATGGATTTGGATTGTGTTGAATGATCTCCAAAGCTGCTTCATTGCTATCATAGGTGATAATCGGAAGGATGGGTCCGAAAATCTCATCCTGCATCAGTTTGCTATCGATGGACACTTCCGTCATTAAAGTAGGTTGGATGTATAACTGCGCTGCGTCTG
>CALPLN020000060.1 GCA_943324415.2 Sediminibacterium ginsengisoli
CTTTCTTCATTTATGCCAACGTGTTTATAGGTGCTGGATCCATATCTGTATAGACTAAATTTTCTCCTGCCATACCCCAGATGAAACCATAGTTACTTGTGCCACAACCAAAATGGGTACTCCATGGAGCCGAAATAGTTGCTTCATGATTGGCCATCACAATATGCTTTGTAGCTGTAGGTTCCCCCATAAAATGAAACACACGATGTGCTGCTGGTAAGTCAAAATAAAAATAAACTTCCATTCTACGCGTATGTGTATGAGGCGGAACCGAATTCCAAACCGAACCTTCTTCCAATACTGTTAACCCCATTACTAATTGACAACTTCTAATGCCTTCTAAGTGAATGTACTTATAAAGTGTTCTTTTATTAGAAGTAGCTGCGGCACCTAATTCAACAGGTTGTGCATCTTGCTTAGTACAAATAGCAGCTGGATAACTTTGATGCGCTGGAGCTGATAAAATATAAAATAAAGCAGGGTTACTTGCATCTTCCGATACAAATGAAACAGCCTGTGTTCCTTTTCCTAGATACAAACAATCCATTTTTGAAATGGCATGCGTAATGCCATCAGCAATAACTTTACCATTCCCTCCCACATTGATAATTCCTAACTCACGTCGTTCTAAAAAATATTCGGCTCTTAATTCAGCTGGATTAGGCAAGATCACCGATTCTTTTACTGGCTTCACGCCACCTACAATAACTCTATCATAGTGCGTGTAGGTTAAATTTATTTTATTGTCCTCAAATAAATTTGAAATTAAAAAATGATCCCTTAATGTTTGCGTCTGCATTGCTGCTGTCTCCTGTGGACTTTGTGTAAATCTAACTTCCATAATCAATTCGTCTTTGTAATTAATATAATTGCTTTATCTAGCCATCCATCCTCCATCTACTAATAATATTGCACCATGTACATAATTAGAAGCTTCTGATGCTAAGAAGACTACAGGCCCTTTAAAATCTTCTGGAGTACCCCAACGTTTAGCTGGGATTCTTTCTAAAATAGATTTATTACGATCTACATCTTCTCTTAATGCTTTGGTATTGTCTGTTTCTATGTAACCTGGCGCAATACCATTCACACAAATGCCTTTCGAAGCCCACTCGTTTGCAAATGCTTTCACTAATCCTGCCAAAGCAGATTTAGCTGCTGCATAACCCGGCACATTGATGCCCCCTTGAAAACTCAATAAGGAACAAGTGAAAATAATTTTACCCTTGCCTCTTTCTATCATTTGTTTTGCAATGGCTTTGGATAAAATGAACTGTGCGTCTAAATTAATCGACATTACTTTATCCCAATATTCATCTGGATGTTCTGCAGCTGGGCTTCTCATGATAATTCCAGCATTATTCACTAAAATATCAATTTGAGTAGTCGCTATTTTTTCAATGAAATCATAAATCTGAGCCCTATCTCCTAAATCCACTTGAAAATAAGTAAAGCTGGCTCCTGCTTTTTCTACTGCCACTTGGATATCCGCATAATCACCCCCACTAGACATACCAATGATATTCGCCCCAGCTTCCGCCAGTGCCAATGTCATCCCATAACCAATGCCTTTGTTACAGCCTGTCACCAATGCTGTTTTGCCTTCCAAACTAAAACTATTTAATATACTCATTGTTTTGTTCATTTTATTTAGATGCTTCCCAGCCAAAATATTGATTGGCGTTGTTAAAGCAAATATCCTGTATAATTTTCCCAGTCCATGCAATATCGTTCGGAAGTTCGCCTTCTTCTATTTCATTGCCAAAAAGATTGCATACTATTCTTCTAAAGTACTCATGTCTTGGATAAGATAAGAAGCTTCTAGAATCAGTTAACATGCCCACAAATCGACTTAATAAGCCCATATTACTCAATGCATTAATTTGTCGCTCCATGCCATCCTTTTGATCTAAGAACCACCAGGCACTACCAAATTGTACTTTGCCAGCAACTGACCCGTCATTAAAGTTGCCAATCATGGTCGCCATCAACTCATTATCGGCAGGATTTAAATTATAAACAATCGTCTTGGTCAATTGGTCATTGCTATCTAATTTATTTAAAAACCTCGCCAATGCAGCTGCTTGAGAGAAATCGCCAATACTATCCCATCCTGTATCAGGACCTAATTGTTGCAACATTCGGGTGTTGTTATTTCTTAATGCGCCCAAGTGATATTGTTGAATCCAGCCTTTCTCCCAATCCCAAATTGCAAATTGCAATAACATTGCAGATTTAAATTTACGCTGCTCTACAATATTTAGATCGATGCCTGAAAGCGCTTTCTCGAAAATGACTTCCACTTCTTTTTGAGTGTAGGCATCTGCATATACTTCCTCTAGACCATGATCACTCACATTACAACCCATGGTTGCAAAAAAATCATGTCTGCTTTTCAATGCAGAAAGGTATTGGTCAAGGTTAGCAATAGCCGTATTGGTCACTTCCTCCACTTTTTTTACATACAAAACGAAATTAGCAACATGATTGACTTCCATTGCCTTATCTGGACGGAATGCTGGAAAAACTTTTACCGAGAATTGGCTGTCTTTGATTTTTTGATGGTACTCCAAATTGTCAATTGGATCATCTGTGGTGCAAATTACACGCACATTCATTTTTTGAATTAAGCCCTGTGTAGAATAACTAGGATCTTGCAACATTGCAGAGCATTGCTCGTAGATGGCCTTGGCTGAATTAGGATTTAATATTTCATTTACACCAAAATATCTTTGTAATTCTAAATGCGTCCAATGATACAATGGATTGCGCATGGTATAAGGCACTGTTTCGGACCATTTCATGAACTTCTCTTCATCACTTTTATTGCCAGTACAATAAGATTCATCCACCCCATTTGTACGCATGGCTCTCCATTTATAATGATCCCCAGATAGCCAAGCATCCGTTAAATTTCGAAATTGCAGATTGTCTGCAATTTGTTGAGGGGAAAGATGACAATGATAATCGATCAAAGGCATTTTTTGCGCATACTCATGATAAAGCTTTTGAGCAGTCTTTGTTTTTAATAAAAAGTTTTCGTCTAAGAAAGGTTTCATTATAATTTCAATTTATACTTTATAAACTCACTCCACGCTTCCATGGAATAAAATCATCTTGGTTTAATAATACTGCTTTTGGTGTCACTTCTCCACTAGCAGCTTGTATACAATATTCTAAAATTTCTTCCCCCATTTGTGCAATGGTTTTTTCGCCTTCAATAATTGGCCCTGTATCTATATCAATGATGTCGGCCATTCTTTTTGCCAAGGCAGTATTACTAGAGACTTTAATGGTAGGACAAACTGGATTACCCGTTGGCGTACCCAATCCCGTTGTAAATAAAATTAAAGTGGCACCTGATGCTGCTTTACCTGTGGTGGCTTCTACGTCGTTACCGGGTGTACAGACTAGATTTAACCCCTTTTTAGTGGCTGGTTCTGTGTAATCAAGTACATCTACAATGGGCGAGTTGCCTCCCTTTTTGGCAGCACCTGCACTTTTGATGGCATCTGTAATTAAACCATCTTTAATATTTCCGGGGGAAGGATTCATATGAAAACCAGAACCTACTTGTAATGCACTATCTGAATACGACTTCATTAAATGAATGAACTTATTTGCAGCAGCAGGGTCAATGGTTCTATTGATTAGTTCTTGCTCCACACCACATAATTCAGGAAACTCAGCAAGTAGCACAGTGCCTCCTAATCCAACCAATAAATCAGCACAATATCCTACTGCAGGATTAGCAGAAATACCGCTAAATCCATCACTGCCTCCACATTTCACGCCTAGGCATAATTTATCCAAACTAGCTGGTACACGTTTTTGTTTATTGGCTTCTACCAATCCTTTAAAAGTTGATTGTATGGCAGAGGCAATCAATTCTGGCTCACTCAATGATTTTTGTTGCTCGAAAATATATAATGGCTTATTGAAATTTGGATTACGCTCTTTGATGTCTTTCTCGAAATCTGACAATTGTAAATTTTGGCACCCCAAACTCATCACTGTGATTCCAGCTACATTCGGATGATCTGCATAAGCTGCCAATAATTTGCTTAAAACAGCAGCATCCTGACGTATCCCACCACAGCCTCCTTGGTGGTTTAAAAATTTGACTCCATCAATATTTTCAAACACGCGTTGACTGCTTAAAGTATTCGGCGCCAATGAAACTGCTTCACCAATGTCTTTGCCCTCTTTAAATGCTTTGATTAAATCCTTGGTATAGTTTTTATATTGGTTGGACACAGAGTAACCTAGTTCATTGTGCAGTGCTTCTTTTATTACATCTAAGTTCCTGTTTTCACAAAATACAGTTGGGATAAATAACCAATAATTAGCGGTACCTACTCTTCCGTCTGCACGGTGGTACCCATTAAAAGTTCGACCTGCAAATTTAGAAACATCCGGTGCAGACCAGCTATAATCATATGGCTTAAACACAAATGGCTCCGATGCATGGTGTAAATTATCCGTTGACATGCGCAGGCCTGCAGCTACATCTAAAGTGACTTTGCCTACTAATAAACCATACATGACCACAGGCGTGTCCTTTAGTAAGGCCTGCATATAAAATTTATGCTTAGCAGGAATGTCCTCTTGAAGCACAATGCTTAATCCCTCAAATTCCACGGTATCCCCTTTGCTTAAATTCTGCAAAGCAACCAATACGTTGTCTTTTGGATTTACTTTTAATATCAATTGTTTCATGCTGCTAAAATATTTTTCATTCCATTTTCTTTAATCAATGTGACCCAACTACCTACTTTTGCAATAAATGACGCATCAGCGCAATAGTCTTCCACTAGGACTATTTTTTGATGTGACAGTTCCATGTACACTGAGAATGCTGCAAAGCCCAAACTCATATATTCGGCAGGTGTGTTGTTTTGTTTTGCATAAGTATCCATCAAATGCCCGTTTCTCATTTTCATCTTGTCTTCAAAATTCATCGCGATACTCGTCCACTTATGTTCGATATACGGATTTGCAAATCGCTCTAATACTTTATTTGAAAATAGAGTCGCCTCTTCCCTTGTAATGGATTCATTCACTATACATGGAATTAACTCATCATGTACTAAATGTTGTATATACTTTTTAAAATTGTTATCACGCATCGCCTCTATGACCGTATCAAAGCCGGCAAGCATTGCAACTGCACAACTAAAAGTATGCGTGCCATTTAGCAATCTTAATTTCAATTCCCTAAACTTAATAATTGAAGGCGCAATGACCATGCTATCATCTGTTTTTGCAAATGATAATTTTTCAATAGTGCTAACTTTATTAGATTCAATAGCCCATAAAGCAAAAGGTTCACTAGTGATTAATAAGTTGTCCTTATACCCTAATTCATGCTCTAAAATTGCCATTTCCGAGTCACTCACTATCCCTGGTACAATTCGATCTACTAAAGTGTTACAAAAATCATTTGCCGTATTCATCCATTGAATAAACGCTGAAGGCAGACCAAGAATAGTAGCCAATTGATTCACTAAGCTGTTTAATAGAATACCATTGTCAGGCATCAATTCCGTAGGTAAAATCACCCAGCCCTTATGGATATCACCGTTAAAATGTTTCCATCTTTCAAACAACAAAGCCAGCAACTTCCCCGGAAATGAACTTGGCGCTCCATTGTCAATGGTATCATTTTCATCTAATACCATACCTGCTTCAGTTGTATTAGAGAGTACAATTTCAATATTTTCTGATTTAGCTAACAACATAATTTGATCCCAATCTGGGGCAGCAGCCAATACCCTACTAATAGAAGTGTTCACAAAACGCTTGTCAATATTTTCACCTTTGTACACACCTCGAACGCAATGCGTAAACAATGCATCCTGATGTGCAAAGTCATCCACTCCTCCATTGTTTGTAGATTTTATAACCACAATACGACCATTAAAAACATTTTGCTGGTTCGCATTGTGAATAAAATAATCAGGCAGCCCTCTCAATAACACGCCTGTTCCAAACTGAATTACTTTTTCAGTTGTTGGGAAAACTAGACTTGCATCCTTTTGCGCAATTGCTTTATTTAATACAGCTACACTCATCTCTTTTTTATACTTTTATTGTTTAATTGGATTCCATCTATTACCAAATACCCAGTTCGCATTGATTTCAGAAGCCTTTGGGTTTCCTTTTGCCTCTTGTAAGTTATTTTTAAAAAAATTATCTTTTGCAATAGCCCCATCACAATCAAAGTAATACACTCTTCTTGGCCAGCTTAAAGTATTGGTGGTTTTAACCTGATAGATATCTTCAGCAGACATATTTTTAGCAAAATGACATTTAATTAAATAAAATTGTGCATCCCTATGAAACCTCCCTAGGTTAAATCCATCGAAACCTTTAAAACTACAATTGACTAAAACATTTTTGGCATCTTCGTGCAATGATCCGTCATGCCAAATAGCTGCAGGACCCGTATTACTTATGAATGTGCAGTTCTCGGCATAAGCCCAGCCACGCGGGCAATAAAAATCGACCCCCCCTTCTAACAAACAATCTTTTAAATAAAACATCCCATCGGTCGTATTCCAAGGACTCATCGTATCTCCCCCGAATGCTTTAAAATGACAGTTTACAAACTTTAATTTAGTTGCATAAAAACTCCTAAATGCCATTTGATGACCGGTTGATTGGACCCATTTAAATTGAGTTGAGTCTAATGCGCATGGAATTTTGACAGCCTCTTTATGATCAAAACCATAGCTGTTTTCTATGGTAAGGTTTTCAAAATTTATATTACTACAGGAATCTACATTGACTGTGGCTACTCCCCAGTCATCCACATGATCACATCTCCATGCATCTCTTGCGATAGATTGTGTGATGATTGTTTTACCCCTGCCCGCTCCAATTAACTTGAAACTACTTTTTTTAATGAAAAGTTTTTCTTGAAATATGCCCGCTTCAACTTGAATTGTAATTAAATCATGTTCGCCATTGGGAATCGCATCTATTGCTGATTGTATGGTGGTATATTGAGCATTCCCATTTTTACTCACTTTCCACAACTCCGCTTTCGCATGCGTTAGTTGCGATGGTGTAATAAAAATTACGACAAAAATTAGTTTCTTGATTAAATGAATCATGCTACTTGGATAATGTCCATTTAACTAATTGCTGCATGGCTTCAAAATTTTGAAAACTTTTTGGCAATTTTCTACCATCCACATATTCATTGTACAACCAAGGATCGCTGATAGCAATCACTTTCCCTTTTCCATATTTTGCAATGGCAGCAACAACTTGTTCATTGGCAACGGCGATCGCTTTCGCTGCACCTGATAATTTCATTGCACTTACTTCCTTGACATATATTTTAGAACTAGGCGCCAATACTTCGTTTGACTCAATTGGATAAGCTGCACCCATTTCGAATGCAAGCCCCTTAACCATATTAATTGATTCATTGGAAAATTGAATGCCGAATTTTTCTGATAAAATATTAAAATGTGTTAGATCACAATTGGCAGAATCATTTGCAAATAAAACCAATACACCTCCGTCTTTCACCCAATTACCGATCACCAATGCATCTGCTGTGCTCATATAATTAGGAGATGGATTGTCTTTTAAATTGTCAGGGTCTACAATCAAATAAACAGCTGCTTTACTTAGTGACAATGGAGTTGGAGCCTCTAGTAATGTTTTTAATTGTGCTCCCTTACTTTCAAATTGTTTGCCCAACATGCCAAAACCACCATTGGAAATATCTTCCCATGCATAATGCCATCTTGAATCTCTGCCGTATGCATCTTTTTTAATTTCATTGTTATAAAACGCGTCCAATAAAACCACAGGATGTTTTACATCCGCTGGTTGCTTTACATTTTCTTGATTAAATTCTGCTTCTACTGTCGCTTGCAAAAAAGCGCCCATACCTTTAGGGTCATTTACCACTATCGGCTCTTTAAAGTAATAATCTAAGCTCCCGTCTCTATATGGATTACCTCCTAAGCCTGAAACACTCACTGTTCCATTTAAATTAAATTGTCCTTTGTCATATTCAACAAAACTAGTCAGCAAACCAGCAAAGGCTTTTTTTGCCTGAACCAAATAATCAGCCGAAATATACCCCTTACGAATTGCTTTTAATAAAGCAAGCGTGAACATACTTGACGCAGATGCTTCTTTATAATTTCGCGTATCATTTGGCGCATCTAAAATGTCAAACCAAACACCTGATTTCGGATCCTGTACTTTAAGAATTGCAATTGACCATCTTTTAAGTATTTGAATCAACGAATCTCTTCCAGGATGATTGATTGGATAATAATCCAATGCGTCCACTAAAGCTACACCATACCAACCCATTGCTCTTGACCATATATGAGGCGATTTACCCGAAACCGGATCCGCCCATTTTTGTTGTTTACTTTCATCCCATGCATGATGTAATAAACCTGTTTTATCGTCTCTGGTATATTTTTCAACTAAAACAAACTGTCTTGTGATATCATTGAATGCAATCGTATCATGAAAAACGGCTGCCCATTGCGCATAGAATGCAGCACCCATATATAAACCATCTAACCACATTTGATTAGGGTAGATTTTTTTATGCCAAAAACCACCTAAGGTATTTCTTGGGTGGTTCAATAATTGATTGTGCAATTGATCTATTGCTTTTTTATACTTTTCTTTTCCTGTTACCTGATATAAAGTCAATAATATTTTACCATTGTTTAAATGGTCAATATTGAAATCCTCTGGTTTATAATCATGAATGGTCCCATCCTCTTTTACATAATAATCCATGGAATGCTGGATGTAGTTAAAATATTGCGCGTCTCCCGTTGCATTCCATAGCTGATCGATGCCACGTAGAATCACCCCCTGGTCATAACTCCATCTTGCTTTACCTCCTGGTTTTACAGCAAATGAATCCGGCCAAATATGCATTGCAGTTGCGGCAAATTTCTCTGCTAGGCTTGTGCGTGAAGTTGTAATTTTTTTTAAAGCTATTGTGTCAACGTCTATTTCATCGGCATTGGTCAAATTTAAAATTGGCTCCTGCTCTTTGATAAGGATTGTTGAATTTTTTATAGATACACCTGTCGCTTCTTCGATTTGCACCCCTTGTCTAGATTTAATATACAATTTATCCAAATTGACATTTCTGATATGCATTTCAGGAAGTCCTCTTACAAAAACTGCCTTACTTGCTCCATCCACTACAATATTGTCGAAATAAAAATTTCTAAATTGGGGTGTCGCTTCTGTTACTGGAAATTTTTCCGCAACTACTTTCACGCCCTCTTCATTGTTGATTTTAATTGGATCAACCGCAGCGTAATACATGTCAAATAAGATGGCCTCACCCACAATATCTTTCATATTGACATTGTGTGCGTAGATGTTTTCTACAAGACCACCCCTTCCTCTAACCGTCTTAAATCTTAAACCGATATCTGTTCCTATAAAAGTACAATCATAGATATGGATATTTTTTGCCCCACCACTCATCTCACTTCCAATCACAAACCCTCCATGTGCATGATAGACAGTGCAATTTTTTACAATGACATTTTGTGTTGGCATACCTCTTTTTCTGCCATCTTCATCTCGTCCACTTTTAATGGTAATGCCATCATCCCCTGTATCAAAAACGCAATCTTCTAAACTCACATTACTACAACTTTCAAGATCAATTGCATCTGTGTTTGCACCCCACCATGGATTTTTTACACGCATCCCTTTTACAGTAATATCCTGACTCATTAAAAAATGCGTTGTCCAAGCTGGAGAATTTTCAAAAGTAACTCCCTCAATCAATACCTTGCTGCAACCATTTATTCTTAGCATATTCGGACGCAAAAAATCTTTAATATTTTCAAAATCTTGTAATTTTTTTCCGTTAACCAATTTGCCAATATCTTTTGATTTAGATGCATCTGCAGCGGCCTTGGATGGATACCATGTTTTCTTATCCTCCGTTAAAGCCCCTCCATAAGTTTGCAAATGCCTTTTCCACTCGGCCTCAGATAATTTCTCTTTTTTTAATGGCCTCCAATAGATTCCATTGCCATTCAGGATGCCCGATCCAGTAATTGCAATATTGGTTTGGTTCTCTGCAGAAATCGGAGATTGACATCTAGCTGCATCCACACCTTCAAATGAAGAAACCACTAATGGATATAATGTAAAATCTGCGCTAAAAACAACTAAGGCCCCTTTTGCTAAATGTAAGTTGACATTTGATTTTAACACAATTGGGCCAGTCA
>CALPLN020000061.1 GCA_943324415.2 Sediminibacterium ginsengisoli
CACGCAATGTCAATAAGGATTCAAAACTAAATAATTCAGGAGGCAACTGACTGCTATAGGTATTGATACCATATTTAGTAAGTTCGGCTTGTAATGCAGGACTCACTTCAATTGGAGCTCCCGATGACAAATATTGGGTAGCTAAAAAGGCACCTACAAAAATACCGCCTACAAAAAAGAAATTCCAAATCTCTTTTTTCCAATCGTATTTAAAGAACTTAATGTCGCCCGGAAAACAAGCAGCACATACATGTCTGAGGTTAGATGAAATGCCAAAAGTTTTATTGCCTAAAATAAGTAATGCAGGCACAATTAATCCGATAATTACACCGGCAACATACCATGGCCAGGGTTGTTGGATTTGTTCGATCATATTGATTGGTTTTTATTTTGTATAATATTTTTTGATAGGCTTATATGGACCAAATTTATGTTGACTTTCAGGAAAGCTATCTGCATAAGGGCCAAATGCAAAGTCAATTGGTTTCTTATCTTTTTTAGGCCAATCCATGGATTGATCTTTATGTGGCCTTGATTGACTATTTACATATGCGGCTACATCCCAACACTCTTCGTTTGTTAATTTTGGAGCATCATGTGAGGTTAACAAATAAGGCATATTATTTTTTACATAGCCTGCGAAATTACTGACTCTAAATAAACCTGCTCCGTCATTATAGCTATTGGCGCCCCATAATGGAGGATATGCATATTCCAATTCGTCTAGGGTCAATTGTCCTTCGCCTTTTGCTCCATGACAACTTTGACACTGAGCAGTATAAACAAGTTGTCCTTTTTTTGGATCCGCTGCTCTATCTAAAAAAGCTAATTTTTCAATGCCTGATCCATGCGGCTTGGATCCCTTTTCCACATCTTGACCAAGCCATTTGATATAGGCATAAATGGCTTTGAATTCCCTACTATTGCTATCCACCGCAGTCCCATTCAAACTTCGCTCCATGCAATCTGCCACACGCTTATAGATACTTTCTATTTGTCCACTTCGATCTCTAAATTTTGGATAAGTTGAAAACACGGCTGCATAATTATTTCCCCATGCTTTTGCACCTGCTTGTAAATGGCAGTTTTGACAATTCATCCCGTTTGTAATTTGTGCAACAGTTCCTTTTGGTCCTAAATAGGTAGAGGTATGTGCAATGAGATCTTGTCCATAAATCACTAATTCGCGTTCTTCACCAATTGTACTATTATCTAAATAAATACTTGGACCTACCCAGGTACTATCCGTTTTGGCAATGGTTCCATCGATTTTAAAATAATCTCCGCTAATAAAGCCCACTAAAAAATATATGCTAATAATGGCGATGATGCCCATAAGTACTAGATATTGCTTTTTCATATATTTATTTTTAAAGCCCTTTTGATTTACAAAATTAATTCAGATTTTATACATCAATCATTTCTGTGTACTAAAAATGAAAGTTCAATATAAAATTCACATGACCCATGTCTACTTTATTGATATAATATTTTGCTTCGTTATACGTATTCCCCAATGCATCTTTGTGAAAATAAGTTAACTGTAGATCCCATCCTTTCCAAAAACCTGAAAAGGCATAGCGTAAGTCGATATTGTATTGAAAATAGCTTGGCATACCGTATTTGTTCATTGCATAATTCTTGACATCTGCTAATTGATAATATCCAAGGGCTAAATTTAAATTCAATGGCAACTTTGATGCAGTATATTTTGATTTGATCATGTAAGCATGTAAATCACCCATTCCTTCGTTGCGCTCACCTTGTAAAAAAGTATAGAATGGATCACGACCCCATTCTCTTGGCATTAAGTAACGTCCTTGCTTTGTTATTCTCGTAAAATTGAAGGAGTGATCCCAATGCCCCATTTGTTTTCCAACCCTTCCTCCAAAAACAAAGGAGGACTGACTCGGATTAAAATAAGTTTTATTGACCACTTCATTACCACCTTTGTGAATGACTTGTTGTCCAATGAACTGAACTCCATAATAATATGGATTCTTTTTGGTTGGCGATTTGTCAAATTGAATCATACTGCTGTTAAAAATATTATCGACATATTGATTCCAAATCTGTAATTTTTTTGACGTCTTTAATTCAAGCTCCGCACCCATTAATGCTACGCCAGCAGTTGTCAATGCATTTTTATACCCTGACTTTGTTCCGTCGATATTGACACCCGTAGAGAAAACCCCAATGGATGCATTGGTCTTAAACCAAGCGACTGTCCCCCCGGGAGAAAACTGATTCAGCCAACCCGCATAAAACCTGTTTCTTTTTTGCTGATACTGCCCCCAAATACCCTGAACCTCTGTTGGACGCATCCTCCCGTCCTGTAAGTTGATAAAAGGGGTGTTTAATAATTGCTTACCTATCGTAACCGTTAATTTATTTTTTTGATATTGAATATATAATTCTTCTAATCGGTCCATGTCGGTTTTATTTGCAGGATTGGTCACATCAAATAATCCAAGTTCATATCTATTTGTAGAGGCAGATAATGGATGCAGCTTTGTAAGATCTGTAGAAAATACATTGTAAACTAAAAACCCACTTACCCCAATTTGGAAATGATACAATGGCTTTGAAAGAAATTTTAAACCCGCCCCCACTGCATAAGCATATTCGGTATTGCTATTTTTATTATACGTACTACTATAAAAAGACCTTAGATGCCCTTGTATAGTACCCATTTGAAAATGACGCAACATCGTACTACTATCTTTTATTTTTCCACCTGAATTGATTGATCCTACTGCTGAATCAATGGATTGCTTCTGTGCAGTTAATGATCCCCAAAGCAATAAGCCAAAGGCGAGAACAAGACTGGGCTTAATCATGAACTAGGATTTGTGTATTTAGTGTCCACCCGCAGTTGGGAAAAACAATTGTTGAGCGATAATGTACAAACCCATCACCAAAACAAACCAGCCAAATCCTGTTTTTAGTTTATTTCCGTCTATGCGCTTACTTAATTTATCTCCTATAAAAATACCTGCTATTGCGAGTGCAGTGACACTTATTAACAAGGTCCAATCCATTGTTCTGGTTCCAAGATCACCGGTAAAGCCAATCAATGATTTTGCTGCGATAATCAGCAATGAAGTGCCTACCGCTTGTTTCATCGGGAGCTTACTCAACATCACTAGGGCAGGGATAATTAAAAATCCACCTCCTGCACCTACTAGTCCTGTAAGAATACCTACTAACGCTCCTTCTAATAAGATCATCGGGTAATTAAACTTTTGTTCACCTTCTGCTACTGCTGCTTTAGTTGGCTTAGAGCGGATCATTGAAAAAGAGGCTGCTACCATCAATACAGCAAAAAGTAGCATCATCAATAAAGATTTTGTTATAGCAATACCCGCAAATTCTCCGAGTTCAGCAGGAATAGCGGGCACTAAGAATTTTCTAGTAGCAAACACAGAAGCGATTGAGGGAATACCAAAAATGATGGCAGTTTTTAAATTCACAAACCCCTGTTTGTATTTAGGCCATGCACCAACAAGGCTACTTGCACCAACAATAAATAAAGAATAGGCAGTTGCTTGCACTGGGTCTACATGAAAAAGATAGACCAAAACAGGTACGGTTAAAATACTGCCACCTCCACCAATTAATCCAAGAGAAATGCCAATCAATATTGAAGCTAGATATCCTATAATTTCCATGTTTTATTATTTGACACAAAGGTGCTTGTATAAAAATAAAAGGTAGGTGATAAATGTCACCTACCCAAAAATATATATAAAATTCGTTCACTTTTTTAAACAACAACAACTTACATTTTTCCTTTTAAAATCTGTGTCCAATATAAAAAAGGCAGGATATATCTTTTTAAAATAAACATACTCCATCTTTCCTTTGCTTGATTGAAAGGAAAGGTTTCTTGCGGATTGTTGTCGTAGTCAAATTCAGCTAAGATTAATTTACCATATCCTGTAATTAATGGGCAGCTGCTATAGCCGTTATATGAGGCACTCATTGAATGCTTGCTTAACATTGACATTAAATTTTGCACTAAAACAGGTGCTTGTTTACGAATTGCGGCACCTGTTTTACCAGTTGGCAAAGAAGAGGCATCACCAAGAGAGAATATATTTTTATACTTGATATGCTGTAAACTATGTTTATCTACATCTACCCATCCTGAAGCGTTGGCTAAAGGACTGTTTTTTACAAAGTCAGGAGCTGATTGAGGTGGTGTTACATGGATCATTTCATAATCAATCCAGGTCTCTATGTCTTTATTGTGCGCGCCAAATCCAATAAATTTTGCTCTTTTATTGCTCCCGTCAATTTCAACTAATTTATTGAAGTAATGTTCTTTGATACTATATTTTGAAATCACTTTTTTTAGGGCATCTTCATATTTTTTTACGCCAAATAATTTAGTACCACCTGACCAAAACTCCACTTGAATATTTTTTGATAAATTATTTTTTCTAAAATAATCAGCAGCGATATACATAATTTTTTGAGGTGCGCCCCCGCATTTAATTGGGGTATGTGGACTTGTAAAAATAGCCCTTCCGGACTTTGCATTTTTTAAACATTCAAATGTATAAGGCGCAGTATCGAAACTATAATTAGAGCAAACACCGTTTTTGCCTATACTTTCCTCAAGTCCTTTAATTTCATTCCAATTTAATTGAATACCAGGCGCAACTATTAAAAACTCATATTGAATCTGGGTGCCAGCATGCACGGTAATTTTATTTTCATCCGGCTGAAAGCTAGATACGGCATCTTTTATCCATTCAACACCCTCTGGCATTACTTCTGCTTCTGTTTTCTCTGTATCCTTAATGTCATAAAACCCGCCCCCTACCATTGTCCACGCAGGCTGGTAATAATGTTTTTCAGATGGTTCAACAATTGCAATATCTAAATTGCGATTCTTTTTAAGTAGTTGCGCGGCAACTGAGATGCCAGCATTTCCACCACCTACAATTACAATCTGACGCTTCGAGTTCATGATACTTATTTTATAAAGTAAATGTAAGTAGTCTCACTGAATCGTCACTGTGATATTTGTCAATTAAACCAAGATCATTTAAAATAATGATTAAAATCATATGGGTGCTACATTTTATTTCTCTTAAAGTGATAATTGTCACGCTTAAGCGAATTCAATAGTATCAACTTTGTGTTATCAATTAACTTATTAAAATCTTAAAAATACCATTATGAAAATCGAGCAAATTTACACAGGTTGTTTAGCGCAAGGCGCTTACTATATTGAAAGTAATGGCGAGGCGGCTATCATAGATCCATTAAGAGAAGTTGAGCCCTATATTCAAAAAGCCTTACTGGATGGTGCAAAAATAAAGTACGTATTAGAAACACATTTTCATGCTGATTTTGTATCTGGCCACATAGACCTTGCCCAAAAAACAGGCGCTGAAATTGTTTTTGGTCCAACGGCGAATCCTTCGTTTAAAATACACGGTGCAACGGACGGTGAAATATTAACATTAGGCAATGTCAAAATTAAAGTATTACATACACCAGGTCACACCATGGAAAGCACTTGTTATTTATTGATAGACGAAAAAGGAAAAGAGACTGCATTGTTTAGTGGAGATACCTTATTTATTGGAGATGTGGGTCGTCCTGATTTAGCACAAAAAGTGAAAGCAGAATTAACTGAAGACTTATTAGCAGGTCATCTGTTCGATTCATTGAGAAATAAAATCATGCCTTTGGCAGACGATATTGTTGTGTATCCTGCGCATGGTGCAGGATCTGCATGTGGTAAAAATATGAGTAAAGAAACGAC
This sequence comes from Sediminibacterium ginsengisoli, assembly GCA_943324415.2. Lineage (GTDB taxonomy): Bacteria > Bacteroidota > Bacteroidia > Chitinophagales > Chitinophagaceae > Sediminibacterium > Sediminibacterium ginsengisoli_C. The sequence goes on from CALPLN020000061.1 coordinate 5,783, forward strand.
AGACACTTTGGGTAATCAGAAAAAAACCAATTATGCTCTAAGGCCCGATATGACAAAAGAGGAATTTAAAACCGCTGTGTTAGACGGATTGGTTGCACCTCCGGGTTATTTCCCGTTGAATGTATTGATGAATATTCAGGGATACGATAGCATTGATAAAGTATTAGAGAGAGGTCAGCATGCATTGAGCCCTAAAGCCTTTGAAGCAGCTGCTAATGAAACAAGTGCTCTTATATTAGACACCAGAGACGCGCAAACTTTTGCTAAAGGCTTTATTCCCAACTCAATCAATATTGGTATCGATGGAAATTTTGCACCATGGGTGGGCGCCATGATTCCAGATATTAAGCAAGAAATATTATTAGTTACTGACGATGGCAGAGAGGAAGAAGTGATTACACGTTTGGCAAGAGTTGGTTACGATTTTACGATCGGTTATTTAAAAGGAGGATTTAACGAATGGAAAGCGGCTGGGCAAGAAGTAGATACGATTGAATCTATCAGTGCAGACCAATTGGCAGACATCCTTAAAAAAGACCCCAATGCTACAATCTTAGATGTGCGTAAAAAATCCGAATATTTCAGTGAACATATTGTGGAGAGTGAAAACGCGCCATTAGATTTTATCAATGATAGTATGGCTCAGATCGATAAAAAGAAAACCTATTATGTACATTGTGCAGGAGGGTATAGATCCATGATATTTGTTTCCACTTTAAGGGCTAGAGGCTTTGATAATTTAGTGGATGTACAAGGTGGATTTACCGCATTAAAAAATAGTGGTAATTTTAAAATATCCGACTATGTTTGCCCATCAACAATGCTCTAAATGTTGTAAATTGAGTTGAAACTATTTAATACACAATTTACTTTACATGAAATACCTAACTCTAGTTGCATTATTATTTTTACTAAGTTCCAATGCTGCTGTCATTGCTCAAGAAAAACAAGACAAGGTTCATCATGTTGTGATGCAATTGAATACTGCGGATACTGCAGTATGGAGTAGTATGATTGGCAATATTCGCAATTTTCAAAAAGTATGGCCAGGAAAAGTGGCTATTGAAGTGGTGGTACATGGCAAGGCATTGAATTTTTTAGTAGCAGATAAATCTCATTTAGTGGCAGATATTGAATTCATGACAAAAAAAGGGGTTGTTTTTAATGCATGTGAAAATACAATGAACAAATATGGGATTAAAAAAGAGATGCTTATCCCTTCTGTTAGTTCTGTGCCTTCTGGAGTGGCAGAGCTGGTCATGAAGCAAGAGGAAGGTTGGAGTTATTTAAAAACAGGCTTTTAGACAACCGATGAATACATATTAATACGCTAGAAATAAGCATAGAATTAGATAAAACGCAGTCAAAATGACTGCGTTTTTATTTTTATTTATTACCTTTCTCTCCGATTAAAAAATTATGGAGCAACAAGCATTAGAGTATCACGCAAAAGGAAGACCTGGTAAAATTGAAGTGAAGCCAACCAAAGAAACGGCTACCCAAAAAGATTTAGCATTGGCCTATTCGCCTGGTGTTGCAGCACCTTGTTTAGCTATCGAAGCAGATGCGAGTAAAGTATATGATTATACCACAAAAGGAAATCTTGTGGCAGTGATTTCTAACGGAACAGCAGTATTGGGCCTAGGTGATATTGGCGCATTGGCAAGTAAGCCGGTGATGGAAGGGAAGGCGGTCTTGTTTAAAATCTTTGCAGATATTGATGTATTTGATCTTGAATTAGACACTAAAGACGTGGAGGAATTTATAAGAACAGTGAAAATTTTAGCGCCTACTTTTGGTGGCATTAATTTGGAAGACATTTCTGCTCCAGATTGTTTTGAAATTGAAGAAAGATTAAAAGCAGAATTAAATATTCCAATTATGCATGACGATCAGCATGGTACTGCTATCGTGAGTGCTGCAGCATTGTTGAATGCGCTCGAGCTAATAGGGAAAAATATTGAATCTATCAAGGTTGTTATCAATGGAGCTGGCGCTGCTGCTACTTCTTGTGCGAGTATCTATCTTGCTTTAGGGGTTCAACGCGAAAATTTATTCATGTTTGATTCAAAAGGATTGATTCACACTGATCGTGATAATTTAGACGGCAGAAAAAAATTATTTACCAATCAACATATGCAAGCCTCATCTAGTTTAGAGGAGGTATTGGTTGGAGCAGATATGTTTCTTGGTTTATCTAAAGCAGATATTTTAAACGAGACAATGTTGCAATCGATGGCGAAGGATTGTATTGTGTTTGCATTGGCAAATCCTAACCCTGAGATTAGTTATGAAAAAGCGATACTAGCTCGACCTGATATTATTTTTGCAACGGGAAGAAGTGATTACCCTAATCAAGTCAATAATGTACTTGGCTTTCCTTATATATTTAGAGGAGCATTAGATGTTCGTGCCACTAAAATCAATGAAGCTATGAAATTGGCTGCAGTCCATGCATTGGCAGATTTGACAAAAATGCCTGTTCCTCAGGAAGTGGTAGATATTTATGGTGGTGCGCCGATTGCCTTTGGTCCTCAATATATCTTACCAAAACCATTTGACAATAGGCTTTTAGAAGTGGTATCTACTGCCGTATCTAAGGCAGCTATAGCTTCTGGAGTAGCTCAATTGAAAGAAATTCCAAGCTAGCTGACTCATCCAAGACCCATTTTTTAGGTTTGTGATATTTGTCACCCATATTTGAATCAATAGTTCGCATCTTTGTTTTCTGATAAACCATCAATAGTTTTCAGAATAAAGAGTAGCAACATTATTAAATAGTCATAAAAATTAACACTATGTTTTTCCAACACGTATACGACAAAACTTTAGCGCAAGCTAGTTATTTCATTGGTTGTCAAAAAGCCGGTGTAGCTGCAGTGATAGATCCAAAACGCGATATCGATACTTATTTAGAAATCGCTAAGCAAAATAATATGCAAATCACGCATATTTTTGAAACGCATATCCATGCCGATTTCTTAACAGGTTCTCGTGAGTTGGCTGCCGTAACAGGAGCAAAAATGTATTTATCAGATGAGGGTGGTGAAGGATGGGAATATGAATTTGCACACGAAGGTTTAAAGCACAATAGTCAAGTGATGATTGGTAATTTAAAAATCGATGTCTTACATACTCCTGGTCACACACCAGAAAGCATCAGTTTTTTATTGACAGATACGCCAGCAAGTAAAGAGCCGGTGATGTTATTCACAGGAGACTTTGTATTTGTGGGTGACATTGGACGTCCAGATTTATTAGAAAAAGCAGCAGGATTAGTTGGCACACAAAATAAAGGTGCTGAGCAAATGTATCAATCGATTAATTTGTTTTCTGACTTGCCAGATTTCATTCAAGTATGGCCAGGTCATGGCGCAGGATCTGCTTGTGGCAAGGCTTTAGGAGCAGTACCAAGTACAACGGTTGGATATGAGAAAAAAAGAAATTGGGCTTTCCAATATGGCGCAGATAAAGCAGGATTCGTTCAATTTTTATTGACAGATCAGCCAGAGCCACCTAAGTATTTTGCAAAAATGAAGGAATTGAATAAAGTCAATCGTCCTTTATTGACAGAAGTACCAAAAATTAAAGCATTGTCAAGTGCCGATTTTAAAGCTGCCATGGATCAGGGTATCAAAGTCATTGATACAAGAAATAAACTTGATTTTCAGAATGGCTTTATTCCTGGTAGCATCAATATTCAAGGTAATAATGCTTTCGCAACATGGATGGGTTGGTTTGTAACTTACGAAGAGCAGTTTATTTTGATAGCAGATGCAACTCAAATGGATGACTTAACGAGAAAGTTAATGCGCATAGGTTTAGATAATATCTTTGGATTTGTAGACGCCTCTAAGATCAGCCAAGTATACACGGGTAGTTTAGAAACATCTAAGATGGTAACTATTGATACTGTAAAGGCGAATAAAGAGGCAGAAGTGATTGATATAAGAGGTGTTGCTGAATTCAACAGTGGACATATTGCAGGCGCAAAAAATGTATTTGTTGGGACGCTACTGCAAAATTTAGATCAAGTACCAAAAGATAAGCCAGTGATCATTCATTGTCAGGGCGGTGATAGAGCGGCTATTGGCTATTCACTATTGGTTAAAGAAGGGTATACCAATATTGCCAATTATAGTGGCGGTATCAATGAGTGGGTGAAAGAACAACAACCTATTGTGAGCTAATTTGTAAACAAATTGCTACAAGCATTTGTTATAAGCGTATGAAGGGAGTAAAAAAGCAGGATCTACCTGAAAAAATATGTAAAGCCTGTGGTCGACCATTTAGTTGGCGAAAAAAATGGGAGCGATGCTGGGAGGAAGTTCAATATTGCAGCGAAGGCTGTAAA